>JBOFCQ010000387.1:0-3026 GCA_051646145.1 Hyphomicrobium sp. | reverse complement strand
TGATCCGTTTAACAATATCGTGCTGTCCGCGCTCGCGGCGGCAATCCCGGTCGTGGTGCTGCTGGGAGCCATCGCGCTTTTCGAAGTCAAGGCGCATGTCGCGGCGATTATTGGTCTGGTTGTTGCCCTCGCCGTCGTGATCGTGCCGTTCGGAATGCCGCCCTCCATGGCATTCTCAGCCGCGGGATATGGCGCTTGCTTCGGCCTGCTACCGATCGGCTGGATCATTCTGAACGTGATCTTTCTCTATAATCTCACCAATGATCGCGGACTTTTCGACGTGCTGCGCGAAAGCATCAGCAGCGTCAGCACCGATCCGCGCATGCAATTGCTGTTCATTGCGTTTTGCCTCGGCGCGTTCTTCGAGGGTGCGGCAGGCTTCGGCACGCCTGTGGCCGTTACGGCGGCGATGCTGATCGGATTAGGCTTCTCGCCGCTTTCAGCCTCCGGATTGTCGCTGATCGCCAACACGGCACCTGTTGCCTTCGGCGCGCTCGGCTCACCGGTAATCGCTCTGGCCGCCGTAACCGGGCTCGATATCCACGAATTGAGCGGCATGATCGGCCGGCAGTTGCCATTCTTCTCCGTAATCGTGCCATTCTGGCTGATCTGGGCGTTCGCCGGATTTCGCGGCATGCTCGCGGTGTGGCCGGCTGTGCTGGTGGCGGGCGTGTCGTTCGCGGTGCCGCAGTTTCTGGTGTCCAACTATCACGGGCCGTGGCTGGTCGATGTTGTCGCTGCCGTCGTATCGATGGCGGCGTTGGCTCTGTTCTTGCGCGTGTGGCAACCGGCTCATCCCATGTCGATGGCGGACGTGAATGGCACGCAAAAGGCGGCCGCGCGCTCGGGAGCATCTCAGCCGCGTTCGGCGCTCGTGCGCGCCTGGGTGCCGTGGCTGATCCTGAGCGTCTGCGTTTTCGCCTGGGGCATTCCGCAGATGAAGGCGCTGCTCGACAGCATCTGGGTCATGAAAATTCCAGTGCCGGGCCTCCACGAGCAGATCATGAAGGTGCCGCCAGTTGTCGCCACGGCGCATACGGAAGCGGCGATCTACAACCTCAATCTCTTATCAGCGACGGGCAGCGGCATTCTGCTGGCGGCGCTCGCGGCCGGGTTGTTCATGGGCTATCGGCCATTGGAACTACTGCGAACGTATGGCCGCACGCTTTACATGGTCCGCTATTCTCTGCTGACGATCGCGTGCATGCTCGCCATCGGGTTCGTCACGCGCTACGCCGGAACGGATGCGACGCTTGGGCTGGCGCTGGCCAACACAGGCGTGTTTTATCCCTTCTTCGGCACGCTCATCGGTTGGCTCGGCGTGGCGTTGACCGGCTCGGATACGGCGTCCAACGTGCTGTTTGGCGGCTTGCAACGCGTCAGTGCCGAACAGCTCAACATCGATCCCGTGCTGATGGCGGCGGCCAACAGCTCGGGCGGCGTCATGGGCAAGATGATCGACGCGCAGAGTATCGTCGTCGCGTCCACCGCTACCAAATGGTACGGGCACGAAGGCGCGATTCTCCGCTATGTATTCTTCCACAGCGTGGCGCTCGCCGTGCTGGTCGGCATGCTGGTGTTCGCTCAAGCCTATATTTGGCCGTTCACGCTGCTCGTCCGATAGCTCGCACCGAAAGACAAGACCGTTGGGCCTGAACGACGAGACACCGCCAAGCGCCGCTCCGCGCACGCATCCGCCGCGCGTTGCGCTGTTCGTCACCTGCCTCGTCGATCTCTTCCGGCCGAACATTGGGTTTGCCGCCGTCAAGCTGCTCGAGAGCGCTGGATGTGTCGTCGATGTGCCGATGAAACAGGTGTGCTGCGGGCAGCCGGCGTATAACAGCGGCGATGCGGCGTCGGCGCGCGAGATTGCACGCCAGGTGATCACAACTTTCAGCGACTACGACTATGTCGTCGGCCCGTCGGGATCGTGCATGGCGACGATCCGCAAGGAATATCCGAAGATGTTCGACGCTGAGCCGGACTGGCGCACGCGGGCCGAGGCGCTGAGCGCGCGCAGCCACGAGTTGCTGTCATTCCTCGTCGACGTCATGAAGTTTGAAGGTCTGCCGTGCCGGCTTAATGGTGTCGCGACATATCACGATAGCTGTTCCGGCCTGCGCTCGCTGTCGATCAAGGAGCAGCCGCGGGCGTTGCTGGCGCGCGTCGAAGGCCTCTCGTTGACGGAAATGCAGGATGCCGACGTGTGCTGCGGCTTTGGCGGCACGTTCTGCGTCAAGTATCCGGAAATCTCGACGAAGATGGTGTCGGACAAAGTTGCCAACGTAGCGGGCGCGAAGGCCGATGTTCTGCTTGGCGGCGACCTCGGCTGCCTGTTGAACATGGCGGGCCGGTTGCGTCGCCTTGGCCGCGAAACGAAAGTCTATCACGCAGCCGAAGTGCTGGCCGGCATGACCGATGGCCCGTCGATTGGTGAGGGGCGGGACGACTGATGATCAGCGCCGACGGCACATTTTCCGATCGTTCAGCCGACGCCCTCAAGGATCAAGGCTTGCAGTCGTCGCTTGCGGGGCTGCGCACGGGGTTTGTCGCCAAGCGTGCGGCAGCGGTTGCGGCATTCGCAGGCTTTGAGAAGTTGCGCTCTGAAGGTCAGGCCATCAAGGATGAGGCGCTCGACAATCTCGATCGCTACCTTGAGCAGTACGAGGCGCAAGTGGTGGCCAAGGGCGGCCACGTGCATTGGGCGCGCGATGCGGCAGAGGCCTGCCAGATTATCCGCGATATTTGTCGCAAGGAAAACGCACGCACCGTCACCAAGGGCAAGTCGATGGTGTCGGAAGAGATCGGACTCAACGGTGTGCTGGAGGCTGACGGGCTCGACGTCGTCGAGACGGATGCCGGCGAATACATTGTGCAGCTTGCGAAGGAAGCGCCGAGCCACATCGTCATGCCGACGGTGCACAAAACCGTCGACAAAATTGCCGATCTCTTCCTCGAGCATCATCGCAGCTACGGCTACACAGAGCGCGAAACCGATGCCGCCGCACTGATCGCGCAGGTGCGCC
>JBOFCQ010000384.1:0-12919 GCA_051646145.1 Hyphomicrobium sp. | reverse complement strand
CGCGCGGTTGGCGGGCCGTCGTGCAGGCGGGCAGCGAGGAACGCCTGGCCGCGCTCGACGTGGCGCTATGGACGTATAGCGAAGACAGCTTCCTGCCGCACGCGACTGCAAAGGCCGGCAATGCCGCCGATCAACCGGTGTTCCTGACACTTGGTAACGAGACGCCGAACGGTGCCGGTGTGCGCTTCATGGTTGATGGCGCGACCGCCGAGACGTTCGCCGAAGCAAACCGCTTTGTGTATCTGTTCGACGGCAATGACAGCGACGCACTCGCCACGGCGCGGCTGCAATGGAAGGCGGCGAAGGCTGCCGGATGCGCCGTCACCTATTGGCAGGAAACCGAGGACGGGCGCTGGGAAAAGAAAGCCTGAGCGCATCGCCCGCTTGACAGGCCGGCGCGCGCACGGCTCAACCGGGCGTCATGAATTACCGTCATGCCTATCACGCTGGAAACTTCGCCGATGTGTTGAAGCACATCACGCTGGCGCTCATCATCGACTATCTGAAGCTGAAGCCGCAGCCGTTCCGTGTCATCGACGTTCATGCCGGCGTCGGGCGCTATGACCTGTCGTCGATCGAAGCGACGAAGACCGGGGAATGGCGCGATGGCATCGGTCGCGTGCTCGCCGCTGAACTGCCGGACGACGTGCGCAAGATCCTTGGACCGTATCTCGATACGGTCGCGGCGGTGAACGCAGCAGGTGCGCAACCGGCGAGCGATGATGGCGTGACGCTCGGCGATCCCGATACGGCTGAGAGCTCGCTCACCGTTTATCCGGGCAGTCCGCTGCTGGCGCGCCATCTGATGCGGCCCGGCGATCAACTGGTCGCCAATGAATTGCATCCCGAGGATCATGCCGCCTTGAAGGCCGTGTTCCACAAAGTGCGCGACACGAAAATTCTGCATCTCGATGCGTGGGTCGCTCTGAAGTCGCTGTTGCCGCCGCCGGAGCGCCGCGGGGTCATTCTCATCGATCCGCCATTCGAACTGGCGGGCGAGTTCGACCGGTTGTCCGAGGGCCTCGCAGAGGCTCTGAAGCGTTTCGCGACCGGCATCTATGTCATCTGGTATCCGCTGAAGGATGCCGCCGCCGCCGCGCGTCTGCTCGCGCGTGTGCAAGGCATCGGTGTTCGCCATGCCCTCAACATCAAGCTGGCGGTGCGTGCGCCTGACGGCCGTTCATCTGGCGCTGTGCGTGGTGCTTTGTCGGACGACGGCGCATCGGGGCTGGCGGCCACGGGCGTCATCGTGGTCAATCCGCCCTGGCGGCTCAAAGCCGATCTGGCGGCGGTTCTGCCGGCGCTGACACAAGCGCTCGCGACGTCGGCGGGCGCTTCTTTCGACATTGAGGACATCGGCCAACCCTAGAACGTGCGCTGATCACATTGTCAGCCTCGCGGGCGCCCGTGGCGCGCGTTTGAACTTGCGCCTGCCATCTGTTTTTGGAACATTGCCCCTGTCGAGAGGCGGGTAGAGGCTGGGCTCCACCCGTTGTGTGCCGCCGCTCAAACGTGCGTGCGTCTGGCGGCGCAGGCAACGACCGTAGTCGAGCCATGCCTTCCTGTTTTCAAGCGGGACGGTGCACCACTCTTGCGACCGTTTTCGCGTCACCCTGTTCGCCGCGTGCGAGAGGGATGCAACGAGGAGACGACGGATGCGCCAGACCGGCACGGTCAAGTTCTACAATTCCGAAAAGGGCTACGGCTTCATAAAGCCTGACAGCGGCGGCAACGACGTGTTCGTGCACGTCACCGCCGTCGAACGGTCAGGCATTGGAGCACTTTCGGAAGGCATGAAAATCTCGTTTGAGACGGAAGCCGACAAGCGCGGGAAGGGGCCGAAGGCGGTCAATCTCGAACCGTCCGGATAAGCCGCGGGGCAATCGCCCGTTTCTTTTTGTGCTGGCGTTGTTTGGGCGTGGCCAAGTGACAAGGCTGCCGAACGCGCGTCGTTCGTGGCGTTGTGCTCACGGCGCGCGTCTGCGGCGCTGTCGACCGTGACGGGTGCGCAACGCGCGTGCTCAAAAAAATGGGCATATCCGAGCGGGCATGTAATTGGTTAATGCCCGGCCGGGTTTTTCGCGCCAAACTGCGCCTTCAAGGATTCTTTTGAAGGAGATCGACGACATGACACAAAAATCGTTCCGCGCGCGTGGGCCGGTGGTGGCCGGCGCGATCATCGCCGTGTCGCTGCTTGGTGCAGGCGCGGCAAATGCCGCCGGTCAGTGCGTCCGCAAGGCTGCCGAAGGCACCGGAAGCTCGGAAGAAGCGGCGAAGTTTCAGGTGTTCGAAGCTCTGCTGCAAGCGACCGATTGGTCGGCTTGGGCGGCTTGGATGTCGAACGGCACGACGCCTGGATACAAGGTCAACCCGCCGCAATACAAATGCGTCAAGGGCGGTGGGCTCGGCGTCACCTGCCGCGGCCAGACGACCATCTGCAAACTTTAAGTCGCGTTGCGCGTGCCGGTCATTTTGGCGGCGCGCGTTTCGACACCCTCAAGGAAGGATCGTTTCATGAAAACATTTTTGGTCATCGCAGCGACGGCCGCCGGCATGATGGCGGCATCTGCTGGCGCCATGGCGGGGCATGAGGCCGGCCACGGCAAGTGCGTCATGGCGGGCGGTGAAGCGACCATGGTCACGGAAGACCTGGCGAAGTTCATGGCCGAAGCTGCGCTGAAGAATTCGATGAAGGCGCATGGCTGGACGCCGTCTGGCAGCGTGCAAATGAAGTGCGACTCGCCGAATGGGCTGCCGCATTGCATGGCGCGCCAGAAGGCCTGCGGCTGACGTTCTTCGCCAAGGTGCGGTCCACCCAGCGAAACCTCGGCATCTCTGCACAAAAAAACGCGCCGGCACATCATGTGCTGGCGCGTTTTTGTATCCATGAGGCTTGAAGTGCGAGGCGCCGATGCACGGCAACCGTTTGCCGCGCGCTGGCGTCGCCGCTTATCGGCGCTTACTTGCCGAGCAGGCTCTTCAGAATGCCAACGACGGCAAGCATGACGCCGCCGCCAACGCCACCGCTTGCGACCTGTGCCAGGATCGCCGGGATGTCGAGGCCGCCGCTCGCTGCGATCACCGGAGCGCCGCCCGCAATGAGCGGTCCGAGAATTTGTCCGCCGAGGCCGCCGCCGACCAGACCGGCCAGCGAGTTACCGAGCGTGCCAAGGCTCAGGTTCTTGAGCAGTCCGCCCGCGACGTTGCCGCCAAGGGCGCCGCTTACGAGCTGGATGATGAGGGGTAGCAAAGTTTCCATGTCAGTCCTCCACCGGTTGTTTTTTGCGCGGATCGCGAGAGCCGGTTCGTCCGGCGTCCCAACTATCCGTGCCCCGTCTATTACCTTCTAGCAGTCAGCAACGGCCGATCGGAGGCCGTAACTTGATCGTAGTCAATACGAGTCGCGTGACACCACAAAGAGATTGCGTGGTCGTTGGGTGACATCTGGCCAGGATTATTCACCGCGCCCGACAACTTTTGTGGACCGTTCAGCGTTTCATCTGGCAGTGTTCAGAAACGCGCAGCGCGGGGCACCTTGCCCGGCGGTGTCTGAAGAGGCCGAGTTGATGCTGAAATATATGATTTCTGCCGCTGTTTTCAGTGGCTTGGCGCTGGGTATGGTGATGACGTCCGTCACCCCGGCCGTGGCTGACGGCGGCTCTTCCTATCGCAAGGGAACGGCTGTTAAAGGCTACACGCAGCGTCGCGGCGGCTACTCCTATGGCTACGCCGACAGCGTCAACACCTACGGCGATTCGCGCAGCCTCTACGGCGGTTCCTCCGTCTTCCGCGATCCCATGCTGGATCGCCAGACGAACGCTGGACCGTTCGATCACGGATTTTTCTTCGACTCCGGCACCGGTCCTCGGGGCGGAGACTCACCTTACATGAATTGATCCACTGTCGTTCGCCTGGGGGAAATAGGCGAGCAGACAGGTGGATAAGCGGGACGGCGCAGGGGCGGATCTTTCGAGATCCGCCCCTTTTGTTTGTGCCTCGTCTCAATTTGAGCGCGCCGCCGATCTGCCGGCACGCGCCGCGCGTCTCGAGCGCGTCTTTAGCCGGGACACACATTTCAAAAATCGATCGCGATCACGGCTTTGCCGCGATTTGGTCAGGAACCGGCCATACCTTTTCCTGTGAGCGGCGCCGGGGGTATTGCCGCGCTGCACTATTCAGGGCTGTAACCGGCAGCTATAGGTTGAGATCAAAGATCAAGATTTTCCAGACAAGCGAGCGGAGCTTTGAACATGAGTCCATTTTTGCGCACGGCATTGGCGGCTGGCACTGTCGCGGCCATGGCTGCAATGTTTGCGCTGCCCGCATCGGCGGCATGCACGCGCCTTGGCTTTTCCGTCAACGATTACGGTAAGGAAGGCCCCGCCAACGACGCCAAGATGCTGCTCGACAAGTATGTGGCGAAGTGGGCTGGCGAGCGTGGCATCCCCAAGTACACGACGGGCAAAAAGGACGTGACCTGCGAACTCTTCCTCGATTTCGTGGTGTTCGACGAATACACCTGCCGCGCTGAAGCGACCATTTGCTGGGATGGCCCAGCCGTACCCGGAATGCAGGAAGCCAAGGCCGAGGGCAGCGATACGGCACCCGCATCCGCCGACGCACCGGCTGCAAAGCCGAAGGCAAACAAGACCGCAGCCAAGCCGAAGACGGACGCAGCGCCGCAGGAAACCGGCGCCATCGAGCGTCCGGCGCCTGCAGCCAAGGCCGCTGAAAAGCCTGCCGAGCCCGCAGCCCCTGCCGCCGCGGAAGCTGCTGCCGCGCCCGCACCTGCCGCCGCTGCCGATACGTCTGATAGCGCCGCCAAGGCCGCCGTCGAGAAGGCTGCTGCCGACAACGCTGAAAAGGCAACCGACGGCGCGGCTGATGCCGATGCCAGCGGTGCGACCGCCGCGCCCTGAGCCAACGACGGCATCGGCGAACGCACGTTCGCCGATCTGGCGCCAATCTCGCGCCGAACCGGCATCGATCCGGGTCGGCTTGAAAAAGTATCTAACGCTTGCCATCGCGCGCCCGTCCAAGGCGCGCGATGTGCTTTTGCAGCGCCGAGACGGGTTTGCGTTTCAACGCGATCGGTGCTGCCGTTGGCCGCACGTCGATGCGCAGCCGATGGCGCTCATCCGTCAGCAGATGCACCGATATGAGAGCCGCGCTGACCGCCGACAGGGCCGATGCGCCCGCAATCAGCACCATGATCAGGATCTGATATTTCGCCGCTTCAAGCGGCGCGACGCCGGCCAGCACCTGTCCGGTCATCATGCCGGGCAGGCTGGCAAGACCGGCTGTCGAGAGCAGCGTGAGGACCGGCATCAATCCGATGCCGAGAGCGCGCGCAAGAATGCCGGAAAACGCCTGCGTACGAGTTGCGCCGAGCGCCAGCCGCATTTCGATTTCGCGCCGCCGTGCGTGCGCTGCGTCTGTGATCGTATCGATGACCAGCGCGCCGCTGAACAGCGCCGTGCCGGCCACCATGCTGATGAGCGGCAGCAGGAAGCGCGGCGCATACCAGGCCGAAGGCTGCACGATGGCCAGCGCGACGAGCGTTGCGAGAAGGCTTGCGACGAAAGCCGGAAGGCTGGCGATGATGCCGTCGCGCCGCGTGCGGAATGGCCGAGTGATGCGCGACAGGATCTCAACGACCATCGCCGCAACGACGACAGTGAGCGCCGCGAGCGTGATCCACGGCGATGTCTGCTCGAACATCGGCTTGATGAGGAATGCGACGGCGAGCAACTGTGCGGTCATGCGCGCAATCGCCAACGCCAGCGGCTTTTCGATCGACAAGCTGTTGGCGATGGAGAGGCCGCCGGCGATAAGCACCAGACCGCTCGCCATCGCGAGATCGAAAATAGACAGCGGGATATATCCGTTCATGACGCGACCAGCCCGCGCGGACCCATCGGCCGCGTCAATTGCAGGCGGGCGTGCGCAAGGCGCGCGACGGGGCCCGGGTCATGCGTCACCATCACGAGACTGCGGCCGGCGAGCAATTGCAGCCGCAGCACGTCCGCGACGAGCGCTGCAAGCGGCAGATCCAGGCCGAGAGCCGGTTCGTCGAGAAGCAAGACACGCGGTTCGTCGTGCAGCGCCAGAACGAGGGCCAGCCGTCGCCGCTCGCCAAGCGACAGGCGATGCAGCGGCTGATCGAGAATGCGCGGGTGCAGCGCCAGTTGCGACAGAAGGCGCGCCAAGCGGTCGTTGGCGCCGCGCTGGGTCAAGTCGAAGGCGGGCCGCGCCGTGTCTGTCCACCACTGCGGCTCGCTCGTCAGGTAGCGCGCGCGTTTGCGCCACTCGGGGCCAGGGATGTCGCGCCGGTCGGTGCCATCGATGGCAATTAGTCCGGGCGCGGCGTCAAGATCGGCGATGGCGCGCAGGACACGCGTTTTGCCGGCGCCCGACGCGCCGTCGATGGCCAGGCATTCGCCGTCCGCGACCGAGAAGGTCAGCGGCGGCAAGGGATCGAGCTTGAGGGTATCGACGCGCAGCACGGTTGCGGGGCCCGGCGGTCTGTGAACGAACGGCTCCGAGCATTAGCAAGGCTGGCGCATCCGGGCCAGCGGCATTCCTATGGCAAAGCTGCGGCGCTGTGAGGCCGCGTGACGCCGGGCCTGCTGTCAAAGCCCCGGCTTACGTGGGGTGAGAACGCGGATGAGTGGGCCGTCATGACGGCGATCAGGCCGCGACGCTGATCTCGTGCAGTTTCATCTCGATGATGTCGCGATTGAAGGGCTTCATCAAATAGTCGTCAGCGCCGGCGCGCACCGCGCGCTTGATGTCGCTCGGTTCGCATTCGGTGACGAGGTAGATGATGAAGGGCCGGCGGTCGAGCCTGGCTGAGCGGATCGCCGCGATAAGTTCGTGGCAGTTGTCGCCCGGCAAAATCCAATCCATCAGCACCAGATCCGGCGGATCGCTTTCGATCCGGTCGAGCGTTTCGACGGCATTTGCAGCCTCGCTGACACGATAGCCGAGCTGTTCGAAGATCAGGCGGGCGAACTTCCTGATGACGCTGGAATCATCGACGATCAGACAGTGCTGCATGACAAGGCGCCTCGGCTCGGTGACGAAACATGCGTGAACGCACCGGTTGTCGGTGCGGCGCTGCAAAGACTGCTAATCTGGGGCTAATTGGATAATCAGGCGTTAAAAATCGTGCGAAAGCGGGCCTGCGCCGTTGCGACGGCGGCCGGGGTGCACGGCATCATGTTGCGGGCTTCATGAGACGTCGAAAGCAAAAACGGCGGACTGTGTTAGCCCGCCGTCTTCGCTGTTGATCGGTCGTTCGGCGTGAAACGGCGGCTTTGTCGTCCTGCCAATGCACTGCGCGGCGCGCTTCACGCCTGCGGCTTGGCGACGAGCAGAATATCGACCCCGTCCTTCAAGATTTCGAGCCGCATACCGGCCGTCTGGGCGATCCGCCACGTGTAGTACGCCTGGATGCTCATGGCATCGAGCGGCGGCGCGTTTCCGGAGACGAAATCCGTCAGGTATTGCGGCGGACGTGCGCCCGTGCCTTTGCAGCGGATGAGATAGCTCGGCGTTTCGAACGAGCCGCCAAGCGTCACATCGATATCGCCGCCGCGCGGCAGCGCTGTGACCGAGCAGGCGATGAGATTGAGCAGCAACTTGACCTTGTCCTTGGTCATGTGCCCCGGCGCGCCGTGCCAGATGAGCTTGTGCTTGCCCTGTGTGATGCCGACGAAGCCGCGCGAAATTTGTTCGGCGGTGCCAAGGTCGATCATGCTGCCGGCCGAACCCGCCGCGCCAAAGGCGAAGCGCGCGAACTGCAGCCGGGCGGAGGCCTGCTCCGTGACGTTGCGGATGACCGTCAGCGCATAGCTTTTTGCCTGCGCATCGTCATCTTCGTCCAGGATTTCGAGGCCATTATAAATGGCGCCGACAGGGTTGATGACGTCATGGCAAATCTTGCTCGAAATCAGCGCAGCGAGCTCGAGATCGGTCGGTAAGACGCGCTGGTTCATTGGTTTGCCCCTAATTGACCCTGCGATATACGGGTTCTGAGGCGGCGGCTCAAACGCGACAGCACGACGCGAGCATACAGGGCCGCTTGCGAGAATACGTCTAGCTCTGATACATGCGCCGCATCTGGATTGCCATGCCCTGTCGGATACGGATGGCTCTGGGATCAGCTTTCCTGTGCGACGTGAGTCTTGTGGGCCACGGTACCGCAATCACGCTGCCGCTGAGAAGTGCCAACAAGAGTGGCGCTCAGCGATCCGTTTGTTTTCTGAAGGAAGAGCATGACGCTAAGTGATAGCAACAGCTTGACGGCCGCACTTCTGCCGGCGGTGCTGGAAGCGGGCCGAATCGAAATGGGCTACTTCCAGGGCGGCTTTGCGATCGAGAACAAGGCCGACCGGTCGCCGGTAACGATTGCCGATCGCGAGGCCGAGGCCGTGGTTCTGGCCGCGCTGGCGCGCGTCGCGCCGGACGTGACGGTGATTGCCGAAGAAGAAGTGGCGGCGGGCCGCGTGCCGGCGGCGGCCAACCGTTTTTTCCTCGTCGATGCGCTCGACGGCACGCGCCTTTTTATCGAAGGCAAGCCGGAGTTCTCCGTCAACATTGCGTTGATCGACGACGCGCGCCCGATTTTCGGGTTGATCTACGTGCCGCCGACCGGCGCGCTTTACGTGACGCACGACGACGGCGGATCGTATGAAACGATCATCGCGCCGAACGACAGCGCTGCGGCGGCGTCACCCTCCGATGTGGCGTGGCAGCGCTTGCGCTCGCGCACGCCCGACCCAGCCGATCTCCTTGCGTTCAACAGCCGCTCGGCCGGCAGTTCAGCCGGTCCGTTTCTCAGCGAGCTTGCCGTGCGCGAGGCGCGGCCCGTCGGGTCGTCGCTGAAATTCTGCCTGATCGCGCGCGGCGACGGCGATCTCTACGCGCGCATCGGCAAAACCTATGAGTGGGATACGGCTGCCGGCCAAGCCATTCTCGAAGCGGCCGGCGGTTCGGTCGCGACGCTCGATGGCCGTCCGCTCGTCTATGGCAAATCGGGCGATGGGTATCTCAATCCGCACTTTGTGGCGTGGGGCCGCCAGCCGCTCGTCTTGCGTGCCGCCGACGCTGCCGGCTGAGATCGCCGTGACTGGGTATAAGGGGTCCGATGGCCCGTGCAGGTTCGCAACGGCATTCCGCAGTTCCGACCTCACGCCAAACTTCAGGCCGCGACGTCTGGCCGGGCTCCCTCACGTCGCCGACATACAACAGTTGAGCGCCGCGCCATGGCCACACTTTGGCGAAACTCGCACGGCAGGGTGAAGTTGGGTGCGCCATCGTGCAAACGGCGTGCGGCCCGTTTGTTACCACCACGCACTAAGATCTCGCAACGACATCAAGGACACCGGATGTTTCGACGCCTCTCCCCGCGTTGGCTCTCCACGCCGCTCGCCGCGACGCTTGCGGCCCTGACGCTTTTGGCCGCCGCGCCCGCTGCCCGTGCCGTCGACGATGCCTATCGTCCCGACGAAGTGATGCCCGCGCCCGATACCTTCCAGGGCGATAGCGGTGGCGGCGAAACCTACCAGCCGGATAACGCCGCGCCCCGTCGCAACGATAGCTATCGTCCGCTCGACGGCACGCGCCGCGCGGCGAGACCGGAAGCGGGCCAAGACCCAAGCGGCTACGGTGAGCCGTATGTCGACGCGCCGGCAAACCCGCGCGAGGAACGCTATGAACCGGTGCCGCCGGCGGACGCGGGCGGCCCGCCCTCCGACGATAGCTCGCCCTATTATTCGCAGAGCGAGATCGTCAAAGCCGGGCATGGCTTCTTCGGCAATATCAGCTCCGGCATGGCGTCGGCCATCGAGTGGGCCTTCCAGAAGGCTGGCCGGCCCAACGGTTATATTCTCGGCGAAGACGCCGGCGGTGCGCTGATCGCGGGCGTGCGTTACGGTGAAGGCACGCTGAACACCAAAGATTTCGGCAAGCACAAGGTCTATTGGCAGGGTCCGACGGTCGGCTACGACGTCGGCGCCGAGGGGTCGAAGGTGCTTGTGCTCGTCTACAACCTCAGAGATCCGTCCGAGATCTACACCCGCTTTGGCGGCGTGCAGGGGGCGGCCTATCTGGTCGGCGGCGTCAGCGTCCAGTTGCAGAAGGCCGGCGAAGTCACGCTGGCCCCAATTCGCTCCGGCGTCGGCGTGCGATTAGGTGCCAACGTCGGCTATTTGAAGTATACACGAAGCCCGACTTGGAACCCATTCTGAGTCGCCCGTTTTCTTGCGAGCGGGCGTCCTGTTGCCGTGCACGGCTTGCGCCAGATTGCGCCGTGCATCGAACGAGGACACACTGACGTGCGACGGCGCATCCGCGACGTCCGAATTGTTTTTGAGACGTAGGCCGGGAACGGGCGCTTGAATACTGTCTATTCGGCAATGCTGGTCACGCTGGGCTTCCTGTTGGCGGCCCTGTTGCTGCTGCTTTTGCTGCCGACATATCGCCGCCGTATCGAGCGCTTCACGTCGGAGCGCATCAAGCGCGCCTTGCCGCTGACCGAAGATGAAATCCGTGCCGACAAGGATCGCATGCGGGCGTCGTTCGCGCTCGACGTGCATCGCCTCGAAACCAAGATCGAGGAGGCGGCATTTTTATCGGCCCGCCACAGCGTCGAACTCAATCGGCGCGACACGATCATCTCCGACCTCGAGAACCGCATCAACAGCGAGCGCATGACGGTCGAAGAGCACGAGAACGCACGCCGCGTCCTCGAACAGGCCATCATGGACCGTCTGCCGAAAGTGGAGCAGCGCCTCGTCGATGCCAGGCGGATGCTGGCCGAGCGCGATGCCGATCTCAAAGCACTGACTGAGACCGGCGCGCGCCAGGCGGAAGCGCTTGAACAAGCGACGCAAATGAATGTGCAGCTCAGCGATGAAGCCCATCGTCTGCGGGCGGCGCTGGAAACGCGCGCGGCGCGCAATCGCGAGGCGATCGGCGATCCGCGCTTCGACGGCGAAATTGCGCTGCGGACCGAAATCGAGACGCTGCGCAGTAAGACGCGCGATCAATCGGCGATGATCGATCGCCTGCAGCGCGCGACCGCGAACCGCGATGGCGCGGGCGATCAGAGCGTGGCCTTCGACGAAGTGGCGCGGCTCAAGGCCGAACTCGCGCGCGTTGAAAGCCAATTGTTGAGCGTCCAGCAGCGCAGCGACGCGACCGACAGCGCCGCATTGCAGACCTTGCAGGCGCGTGTGCGCGAACTCGAAACCGCCGATCATGACGCGAAGGCCGACATCGCCAAGCTGACGGCGGCGTTGAAAACCTTCGAAGAGGCAGCAGGCGATACGCCGACGGCGCGCGACACGCGGCTGGCGTCCAAGGCGCAAATCAGTGCCCTGCAGACCGAAGTGGACGAGCAGCGGCGCACCATTCAGCAATTGCGCACCGAGATCGCCGGCAACAACGAACGTCTTGCACGGCAAGCGCAGCACTTCCGCGACGAGATGCGACGTCTCGGTTCCAACGGCATGCCGCCGCCACTCGATGGACGGCGCGCGGCGGCACCAGAACCGGCTCGCCGGTCGCTGGCTGAACGCATTGCGCAGCCGCGCATTCCGCGGGCCGAACCCGCAGCCGAGATCGCTGCCGCCGCTGCCGAGGGGGCAATCGCAAGCGATGGCCGCGAAAGCCGCGGGCACGGTTTTCTGAAAGCGGTCGTCAATGGCGACGAGGCCGAACTGGCATCCGCCAACATGGACGCCGACGGCCAGAACGATCAGGCGGACAGCGCGGCGCCTGCACGTGCGGCGCGCCGGGCCCGCTTGCTTGAGCGCATTTCCAGCATCGAGAAGCTGCGCTGAGGCGTTGCTTCAGATCGCATGCTGCGCGAGCGCTCCACGCGTCGCCGCACAGAGAAGCTTTTCAGAAATTGTGAGCGATATTGATGACGTTCTGCGACGTGGCCGCAGTCACGCGCGCACACTTGCGCGATGCGCCGTGCAGCGCCTTGGCTCAGCCGTCGCCGAAGATCTGCTTCTTGCCGAGGTTGCGGAACAGCGAGTTCAGGATGCCTTCGTCCTTGGCGCCGGGTGAGGGCGTCTTGCGGCTGATGTAATCGAACACCTTGCCGTCCTTCAGTCCGTAGTTCGACACGCTGTCGACGGTGCCGCCTTCGTTGAAATACACGGCAACCACCTTGCGGTCGCGCTCGTCGGGCAGCATGAACGATGACTGGGCCATGGTGCTTGAAATGTAATAGAAGGCGTGGCCTTCGCCGACGACGGCTGTGGTGGCCGGGCTGCCGAGCGTGCCGCGCACCTGCTCCTGGCTCATGCCGGGCTGGACCGCCTGAAGATCCGTTTCGCTGAACTGGTGACCGTGCTTCGTAATTTGTTCGCTGCATCCCGTCAGCAGCGCCGTGACGCTCAAGGCGCACGCGATCGGCAGCGACATGGCTAGCGCGCGCGCGCGCCGACCACGCGTCGACGTGCTGCGCTGTACATCGAGGCGCGTCGTGCCCATGTGACGTTGACGACCGGTCATGGCGTGAGAATCACTTCTTTTCATTCTGCTTGCCGGATTAGACTGTCGCCCGGCGGGAGGCAATGTCACGGGGCCGGGCAGCGGCAGTCATCCCCGTTGTTCACACGTCGTGTCCTGATGCCGCACAGCCTGCAACCTTTCGAGTGGACGCCGCCACAATGCTGAATTGGCTGAGAACATGCTTTTCAGGTCGCCGTAAAGCAGGGGAGCTTTATGGCGCCGTCGTGGCCGCCGCCCGTCAGCCGGCATTCTTTGCCGCGTGGCGCGTTCCCGACACACCGGAAGGACGATTTGAGATCCTCGTTTTGGCATTGTTTCTGTTCCTGGAACGGCTGAAAGTCACCCGGCCCGATGGGTCGGCGCTGGCCCGCGACGTGATTGAGGCGTT
>JBOFCQ010000380.1:0-4443 GCA_051646145.1 Hyphomicrobium sp. | reverse complement strand
GGGCTTCTTCGTCATCAAGACGGATCAGCAGTTCGCCTTCTTCGACCTTGTCGTTGACCTTGACCGAAACGTCGGCGATGCGGCCGAGCAATCCGGCGCCAACGCGCACGAGGCCAGACTTCGGTTCGACACGGCCGGGTGCGGCGGCGATCCAGGCAAGCTCGGGGGCGCGCGGCTTGGCGGGGCTTGCGTCATCCGTGTTCGGGCTGGCGATGAGCGTATCGGCATAGCCCATGGTGCCGAGCGCGCCAGCGCCGGCTGCGAGAGACAAAGCGATGAGCGAACCTGCGATCTTGATGGTCGATTTGCGGGTCATGGCGAAAACCTCCTGAGTTGTGTTGACCTGCCGCCCTGTGTCCTCAACGGCGGCGATGGATGGACCCTAGGCAGTGGTGTCGCTTGGCGATGTTTCCGGGGGAACAGGCCTGGCTAAAAAACGAAAAACTTTTGACGCTTGATGATTGCTTGAGACAAAGCGCGCTTGCCGTCAGGGCGATGGCGGCACCCTCAGACGGCAAAAGACCCCGGGTTCCAAGCCGGGGTCTTGCTCTGTCGCGGTCAGGCGGCATTCGGTTCAATCGCCACTTGGACGATCGTGCCCGAAGTTCTGTTCGACTACTGGCACATCTGGCGCAGCGTCCAGCCGACGATCTTGCAGCTTTCGCCGCCGTTCGCGGTGATGACGCAGCGGCGCTGCGGCAGGCGCTGATAATCGCAGTAGTAGTTGCCCGAATGGCCCGAATAGCCGTGCATCGAGCGCTTGAAGTTATATTCCTGCACGAAGACTTCCTTGCCGCCACGCGCTTCAGCGGTGGTGCTGGCGAGAACGGACGCACCGGCGAGCGTTGCAACGGCGGCGGCGAGAGCGATCGTCTGGCGGATGGTCGTCATGGCAAGTTCCTCCTGATTGGATGGGCCGTGGCCCGTTGGACCGTGTTCGATGAGAGCACCTTAACCCCGCTCCGCATGCCGGCGCTGTTCCACGCGTGACAGGGGTGATGTGCGACGGCGATTTTTTTCGGGCGCGGGCAGCAGGCTCGGCCCCTTACGCCGGCCCGGCACGAACGCGGAATCTAAATCGTTACAAGTAACGTCCTGAAATCACAGCCTTGTGTGGGTCGAACACAAACGCGCGAGCGCGAAACTTTCGCGGCATGAGGGTCGTAGTTCCCTGCATGGATCGACACTGATCCAACGAACAGAACGACCGCATAACCTGATTAACCCAACTGAAGGAGACCCCCCCCCAATGAAAGCATTTCTCGTCTTCGCAACTCTTGCCGGCGCACTGCTTGCTGGCGCCGTTTCCGCCAACGCCGCTGGCGAAGAACTGCGCGATCTCGATCGCCAAGGTCAGATCGTGACGTCGGACGGGTTTGCCGGTCCGCGCTAATCGCGCGCCGGATGAAGCCTGAGCCTTCGAACTGAAATGCCTAAATCAACACCCCATCATTGAACCCACTGCAAAAAGGATCACGCACCATGACCACATTTCTCAAGATCGCCATCGTTGCTGCAACGCTCAGCGCGGGCGCCGTTTCCGCCAACGCGGGCCTGATGATCGATGCTACCCAGGGCCCGATCACCATCGTCGTCGACGGCGGCCGCTAAAGCCGAGACGCGATTGCCAACGGCCGATGTTTGGGGTGTGCATGCCACCCCGAGCACTGGCCAGGCAAAAAAGCGGCCGCGTGCGGCGCTGTCATGAAACCCAGGCAGTCGCACCCGTACTCCCGAAAATGAATTCAAAGCCGCTTGAACATAGCGGCGCTCCTGCCGACGACGCCGCGTTCTTCCAAAGTTCGCTGCATGCAGGCCGCGCGCGAGATGTCTCCCATGATCTTTTTTTCGACGCGCGCCGTACGCCGTAGGCTATAGGCATATCAGCCAACGACCACTCAGATCGGGCGCGCCATGAAAACCAGACTTGCCACGGCCATCAGCCTCGTCGCCATGCTGCTCTCGCCTGCCAGTGCCGAACCGACGGGGAACGCCATGGGCAATGCCTTCGATTTTTCATTTGAATCGATCGACGGCAGCCCGATGCCGCTGGCGCCATTGCGCGGCAAGGTGCTGCTCGTCGTCAACACGGCCTCGTTTTGCGGCTTCACCAAGCAATACGCCGGTCTGCAGGAACTGTGGACGCGCTACGAAGACAAAGGTCTCGTTGTTATCGGCGTACCATCGAACGACTTCGGCGGGCAGGAGCCGAAAGCTGAAGGCGACATCAAGAAATTCTGCGAAGGTGCATTCGGCGTCACGTTTCCGCTGACCACCAAACAAGCCGTCGTCGGACCGAATGCGCATCCATTCTATGCCTGGGCAACCTCGGCTGCGGGCAAAGGCGGCGATCCGGCCTGGAACTTCCATAAGTATCTCGTTGGCCGCGATGGCCAGTTGAAGAAATCATTCTCGTCGCGCCTCGCGCCTGATTCCGCCGATGTCGTGGCCGGTATCGAGGCGGCCCTGGCCGAGGCGGCGCCCAACGCCGTATCGCAATAGCGCCCTGATCGGCGTCTAGGGGTGCGCTCGACCGTCGCGAAACCCTGAGTTTCGGCGTGCCGGTCGGCCAGCGGCGCAGCGCTACCCTGGTCACGTCCCATGAAGTAAGCTAGCAGTCTGCCGCGGTCCTGCCGCTCGGCGGTCACGTGCGCACCGATACGTCGGTTGCGGATCTGGCTGACGCGCTCCAGTCCGCCGAAGACCATTGCCCGCCAACGCCCGCCGAAATTCAGAGTACTCCGATGACATCGCACCCGGATCGCCGACATCTCCTCCAAGCCGGGGCCGCTTCGGCACTGCTCGCGGGGGTTTTCGGTCGCGTTGACCTGGCAGCGGCAGCAGCGGGCTTGACGCGCAGCGAACTTGGGCCCGCGCAGGCCTTTTCCTTTGAAACGCTCCAGCAGGCCGCCGCCAAACTGGCGCGCAACACGTACGCGCCTCAGCGCGCCGTCGCGACCGACATCCTCGATCAGATCGACTACGATCAGTATCAGCGCGTTCGCTACCGCGCCGACAAAAGCATTCAACTCGATCCTGCCGGCAAGCTGCCGGCGCAGCTTTTCCATCTCGGCAAGTACGCGAAAGAACCCGTGACCATGCATCTGGTCGACGGTCTTGACGCGCGCGAGATCATTTACAGTGCGGCACTGTTTGATAGTCCGGCCGATCACCCCGCGCGCCGCCTCGATGACGGCATCGGTTTTGCGGGCTTCCGATTGATGGCGGCGGACCTCAAGACCGATTGGTTTGCAGCGCTCGGCGCATCGTACTTCCGATCGTCCGGCCCCTATAACCAATATGGTCTGTCGGCGCGCGGCATCGCGATCGACACCGCCATGCCGTATCCGGAAGAGTTTCCGCGCTTCACCCATTACTGGCTGACGGCGGCGACGGACCCGGATGCGCCCGTCGTCATTCACGCGCTGCTTGAAGGTCCAAGCATCACCGGCGCGTATCGCATGTCGATGACGCGCACGACGGATGCGCGCGATGTGCATCGCGTGGCGATGGACATTGAATGCAAACTTTACGCACGCAAGGATGTGGCACGCCTCGGCGTCGCGCCGTTCTCCAGCATGTTCTGGTATGGCGAAGCGAGCCGCAAGCAGTCGGCCGACTGGCGTCCGGAAATCCACGACAGCGACGGTCTCTCCGTGCTGACGGGTTCGGGCGAACGGCTCTGGCGGCCGATCAGCAATCCGCCGCGCGTGGTGACGAGCGCCTTCATCGACAAGGACGTCAAAGGCTTCGGCCTTCTGCAGCGCGACCGCGATTTCGTGCATTATCTCGACGATGGCGTGTTTTATGAGCGCCGGCCATCGGTGTGGGTCGAGCCGCTGGATGCCTGGGGCGAGGGCGCGGTCCATCTCGTCGAGATCCCGACCGAGGACGAGACGTTCGACAACATCGTCGCCTATTGGGCGCCGGCCGAGCCGTTCAAGGCCGGAGACGAGCGGCGCTACCACTATCGGCTGACGTGGCTCGACGACGTGCCGTATCCCGATGCTGTCGCGCGCGCCACCGGCACGTGGACTGGCATGGGGGGTAGGCCCGGGCACAAGCGCCCGGACGGCGTGCGCAAGTTCGTCGTCGATTTCCAGGGCAAGGTGTTCGACGGTCTTGGCCGCGACGACGGCGTGGAATTGGTCGTCACTGCGTCGCGTGGCGAGGTGTCGAACGTTTACAATCATCCGGTCGTCGATCAGCGCGAACGCTGGCGCGCCTTCTTCGATATCTTGGCGCAAGGTACAGAGCCGGTTGATCTCAGAGCCTTTCTCCGGCGCGGGACGACCGCACTCACGGAAACCTGGATCTATCAGTTCTTCCCGTGATCGGCGCCGGCGCGGGCCTCGATGGCGCGCTTCAGATCGGCAAGGTCCGCTTCGAGCACCGCCACAACCGCGCCCTTGGTCAAAAAGCTAAGGCCTGAGATGAGGCGCG
>JBOFCQ010000376.1:0-26904 GCA_051646145.1 Hyphomicrobium sp. | reverse complement strand
CGCGACCCCGTGCGCTTCATGATGCTCTACCGGAAAAACCAGGAGCAGCTCGATTTCGATTTCGCCAAGGTGACGGAGCAGTCGAAGGACAACCCCGTCTTCTACGTGCAGTATGCGCACGCCCGTGGAGCCAGCGTGTTCCGCAATGTCGGCGAGCAAATGCCGGATCTCGATACGTCTTTGGAATCGCTTATGAAAGCGGATCTATCTGGCCTGACTGATACCGCCGAGCACGATCTCATCCGCAAGCTCGGCGCCTTTCCGCGCATCGTCAACGGGGCCGCCAAGGCGCACGAGCCGCACCGGCTGGCATTCTATCTTTACGATGTTGCAAGCGCTTTCCACAGCCTCTGGACGCGCGGCAACGATTCGCCACATTTGCGTTTTATCCAAGTAAATAACGGGGTTGCGACGACTTCGCGCTTGGCGCTCGTCGCTGCCACAAAGCAGGTGATAACCTCTGGGCTCCAGATCCTCGGCGTCGAGGCTCCCGAAACGATGCGATAAACTCGCGATTCGAAGGACCCATGACGAGGTTGCTCAGCGGGTCGAGTGCGAGGGGTGATTGACGATGTCTGCGGCTAACGGTTTCCCAGGTCCACAGTCTGGCCGAGGCGGCGCACCGACGTCCAAGCAATGGTCTCAGCCGCAGGCGCAGCATGGTGGCGGCGCCAATCCCAATCACGGCTATGCGGAACCGGCGTTCGCGCCGCAGCCCGGCGCACCGAGTTTCGGTCATGGTGCGCATGGTGGCCAAGGCGGCTACGGCGCTCCGCAGTCGAATACTTATGGCGAGAGTTACGGCCAGGCCGGACAGTTCGCCGGCAACGGCGGCGCCAGCTACGCACCGCAGTTCGAGCCCTATGCCGCGCCCGCACCGCGCACGCCGCCGGCGTATCAGCCGCCCGTCCATCAGCCAAACGCATTCCAGCCCGCGGCCCCGGCCTATGGCCAGCCTTCGCCCTATGGGCAGGGTTATGAGCCGCAGTCGTCGTATGCACCTCATGGCGCACAGCCGGCCGCACAGTGGCCGCAGCCGGGGCAGGCCGACAATCGCGGGTACGATCTGAATG
Organism: Hyphomicrobium sp.; assembly: GCA_051646145.1. Classification (GTDB taxonomy): domain Bacteria; phylum Pseudomonadota; class Alphaproteobacteria; order Rhizobiales; family Hyphomicrobiaceae; genus Hyphomicrobium_B. The sequence continues at coordinate 25,831 of JBOFCQ010000376.1, read as the reverse complement.
GCTATCAGCCGCAGTCGCAGCGCGCGCCAGCCCATCCCCAGCACGATCTCGGCGGCGAGCATCTGCAGCAGGATTGGGCGCAGGCGAACGCCGATTACGGCTACCAAGGCCAGCAGGACGGTTATGCCGATCCGCACGGCCAGCACGGTTCGAGCGACATCGGCTTTGCCCAGCAGGCCGGCGGTGAACTCGATCAGGGCTACGCCGAGGACGAAGACGACGTTTACGAAACGGAAGAGCCGCGCCGCTTCGGCCGCAGCATGACGATGATGGCGGCGCTGGTTGGCGCGATCGTGGTCGGCGGCGGCCTCGCCTACAGCTACAAGGCTGTCTTCGGCGATCCGACGAAGGGCGATCCGCCGGTCATCAAGAGCGCCGGCGAGCCCGCGAAGATGAAGCCCGCCGATGGCGGCGGCAAACAGTTCGCGCACACCGATAGCAAGATCATGGGCCGTCTCGGCGAAGGCGCCGGCGTCACGGCTGCAACCGCCGCTGGCGACGCCCAGGCGGGCGACGCCGATCCGAACGGCACGCGCAAGGTTTCAACGCTGGTCGTCGGCCGCGATGGCAGCATTCAGGCGCCCGCCGCTGAAGCCGCCGCAGAACCCGCCGATAGCGGCGCTGGCGTTGTGCCCGGCATGACGGTTGTCGATGGTCTCGGTCCGCAGCGCGCACCGGCTGCCGCCGCAACAATCGCCGCCGTGACGCCGCCGCCGCCGAAGGCCGAGCCCGCTGCTGCGCCTGCAAGCCAGAAGATCGTCGTCAGCGCGCCGCCGTCGTCGCCGCAAAAGCCGGCTGTGATTGCACGTGCCGAGCCGGCCGATACATCGCCTGAACCGTCAACCGGCAGCATCGATCCGGATGTCTCGGTGCCCACCGCCGCGCCGGCAAAGGCCGCCGCGAAGAAGGCCGTCACCAAGACGGCTGCTCTTGCGCCGTCGGGTTCGGCGGGCGTTCCCGCGGCCCCCGTCACCAGCGGCAACGGCTTTGTCGCCGTGCTCGCATCGGTGCCGCGTTCGACATCGAGCCGCATGGATGCGCTGAAGCGCTTCGCCGACATGCAGCAGAAATACGGCGCCGTGCTCAACGGCAAGACGCCTGACGTTGCCGAGGCCAATCTCGGCGCCAAGGGGTCGTACCATCGCCTGATCGTCGGTCCGCCCGGCTCGCGCGAACAGGCGAGCACGGTCTGCACGCAGTTGAAGTCGCAGGGCTACGGCGACTGCTGGGTCACGTCGTACTGATGACGCGGCGCGCACAGGTCTTCAACGCGATCTCGGCCGGCGTTCGCGCCGGCCGCATGCGTTTGAATCGCGCCGCGCTGTTGATCGATGGCCATACAGCGGGAGCACGGCTGTGAGCTCTGCCGATCGCCGCGCGTTGATTGCCGGTGTTTCAGGCACCGAACTCACCAGCGACGACCGCGCGTTTTTCCGCATGCACCGCCCGGCCGGCCTGATCCTGTTCGCGCGCAACTGCGCCGAACACGACCAGATCCGCGCGCTCATCGACGACGTGCGCAGCGCGGTTGCGGACGATGCGTTCCTCGTGCTCATCGACCAGGAAGGCGGACGCGTGCAGCGTCTGCGCCCGCCGCTTGGGCGCACACTGCCGGCCGCTGACCGCTATGCCGCCATGGCACTGCGCGACCCGGAACAGGCGCGCCGCGCGGCCTTCGATGTGGCCCGCTTGACCGCTGCCGATCTTCTCGCGCTTGGCATCAACACCAACTGCGCGCCGGTGCTCGACGTGCCCGTTGCTGGCAGTCACGACATCATCGGCAATCGCGCTTACGGCACGACGCCGGACGCCGTCGTGATGCTCGCCCGCGCCGTGGCGGAGGGGTATCTCGCGGGCGGCGTGCTGCCGGTCATCAAGCACATTCCCGGCCATGGGCGCGCCAACGCCGACAGTCACTTCGATCTGCCCGTCGTGGCGACGCCGCACGCAGATCTCTCCGCCACCGACTTCGCGCCGTTCCGCATGCTTTCGCATCTGCCGGCCGCGATGACGGCGCACGTGGTGTTCAGCGCCATCGATGCCAACGCTCCGGCGAGCACCTCGAAAATCGTGACGCGCGACATTATTCGCGGCGAGATCGGTTTCGACGGCCTGCTGATGAGCGACGATCTCAGCATGAAGGCGCTTGACGGCACGCTCCGTGCCCGCGCCGAAGCCGTGATCGCCGCCGGCAGCGATGTGGCGCTCCACTGCAACGGCAATCTGTCCGAGATGACGGCGGCGGCTGACGGTTGCCCGGCATTGGCCGGACGCGCGCTCGAACGATTCGCGGCGGCGTGTCGCTTGACCTGTCAATGTCAGCCGTTTGATGCTGATGCAGCCGCGCAACGTTTGGCCGAAGTACTGGCCGGTCCAGCGGCGATTGAATCAGTGTAAGGTTCGCCATCGGGTTTATCGTTTTTGCTCGCTGCATCGTCACGCGACGGGCGGGCAATGCGATAACGGCCGATCACAACGGCAAGCGAACAACGCCAACCGAACAACGCCAGCGGGCGAGGCCAACGGACGACGCATGAGCGACAGCTCCGAGACGACTGCAAACGGTGACGGCGAAAGCTGGGATGCTCCCTCGCTCGCCGATGCGCCCGCGCGCGCCGACGCGTTCATGGTCGATATCGAGGGCTTCGAAGGTCCGCTCGATTTGCTGCTCGCGCTTGCGCGCACGCAGAAGGTCGATCTGGCGAAGATCGCGATCCTGCCGCTCGTCGAGCAGTACCTGACGTTCATCGCCGAAGCGCAGCGGCTGAAACTCGAGATCGCCGCGGATTATCTGGTGATGGCGGCATGGCTCGCCTATCTGAAGTCGCGTCTGCTGCTGCCGCGCGAGAAGGACGATGCCGGCACCGAGACGGCGCAAGATCTGGCGCAGCGTCTGGCCTTCCGCCTGCTGCGTCTCGACGCCATGCGCCACGCCTCGGCACAGCTTCTGACGCGCAAGCGGCTTGGCCGCGATGTCTTTGCGCGCGGCATGCCGGAGACGGTCCGCAACGTGCGTGACACGACCTATACGGCCGAGATCTACGATCTGCTCAAGGCCTACGCCGATCAGCGCCGGCGCACGATCAAGGTCGTGCATGTGGTCAAGGCGCGGCGCGTGTGGTCGATCAAGGAGGCGCGCATGCGTCTCGAAAAGCTGGTCGGGTCGTCGGCTGGCGAATGGACCCAACTCGATCTCTTTCTTGAGCATTATCTGCCAAAGGGCGAGGAGGAGCGCTCGGCGCTGGCCAGTTCCTTTGGCGCGACGCTCGAGATGGCGCGCGAGGGCCTGGTCGAAATCCGCCAGGACGAGCCGTTCGCGCCCATTTACATGCGGCGGAAGACCGACGGCGCGCCTTGGGAGCGCGTCGGTTAATCGTGCTGCGAAATGCTGCAACGGCGTTGGGCGTAACTTGCGATAAAGAGGGGGCTCGAAATCGCCGATGGTGCCACCGAGATTGACATTGGTTTCAGACAACACACGCGACAGGGACGACAGCGCGTCCGATAGCGAACCGCGCGATTCGTCGTCGGGTGGCCAGGGCAGCGATGCTCCGGCGGCGCCGTCGTATGCCGATCCGGAATCGGCCGTCGATCATCTCGCAGGCCAACTGCGTCGCGAGAAGCTGCGCCGTCTCGAAGCAACCCTCTTTGCCGCCGCAGAGCCGCTCGACACCAAGACGCTCGCGCGCGCGATCGACGGCGATGCCGAGTGCGAAGCGCTGCTCGCCGAACTGCAACAAGCCTATCAGCCGCGCGGCGTCAATCTCGTTCGCGTTGCCGGCCGCTGGATGTTCCGCACGGCGGAGGACTTGTCGTTCCTGCTCGAACGCCAGACCACGGAAGAGCGCAAACTGTCGAAGGCGGCGCTCGAGACGCTGGCCATCATCGCCTATCACCAGCCGGTGACGCGCGCCGAGATCGAAGCCATTCGCGGCGTTTCGATTTCGCCCGGTACCGTCGACCTGCTGATGGAAACGAACTGGATCCGTCCGCGCGGCCGTCGCCGAGCGCCTGGCCGGCCGATCACCTACGGCACGACCGAGACGTTTCTCACGCACTTCGGCCTCGACAGCGTGCGCGACCTGCCGGGGCTTGCCGATCTCAAGGCGGCGGGCCTGCTCGACGCCAATCTGCCGCCGGGCTTCACGGTGCCGGAACCGACCGATGTTGCAGCGTTGATGCCGGACGAGTTGCCGCTTTCGGACGACGGCGTCGACGAGGACGAAGAGCCCTCGCAGGGCGACTTGCCCTTGCACGACGACGAGGAGGCGGATAAGTCCGGCGACGGCGATGATGCCACGGCGGATGACGCGCGCGCACCCGACGCCGGCACTGACGACACCAGCCCCTGAAGGAGAGCGCGCCGGCTTTGCGAGACGCCCGAGCGTATCAGCGTGATTTTTGAGAACGTGGTTTCCCAAGGCCGATGACGCGAAGATGCCGCCCGCCAGCGTGGCGTCGGGCAGCCGTACGCGCGCGGCCGCCACGTTCGCGGCGAGTGTGACACTGGAAAATGTCAGCCGCGCCTTCGATGACACCAACGCGCTGGCGGGTGTCGATCTCGATGTGGCGCCGGGTGAAATCGTCTGCCTGCTCGGCCCTTCGGGTTGCGGGAAGACGACGCTGCTACGCATCGTTTCAGGCATCGAACGTCCGAGTGGCGGACGCGTGCTGATCAATGCGCGCGAAGTGGCGGGGCCGACGGTGTTCGTGCCGCCCGAGAGCCGCAGCGTCGGCTTGATGTTTCAGGACTTCGCGCTGTTTCCGCATCTGACCATTCTCGACAACGTGGCGTTCGGCCTCAAAGCGCTGAGCGCCGATCAGCGCGACCGTGCTGCGCGCGCCATCCTCGATCGCGTCGGGCTGCTGTCGCTGGCCGGCGCCTATCCCTCGGTGCTGTCGGGCGGACAGCAGCAGCGCGTGGCGCTGGCGCGGGCCATCGTGCCGCGCCCGGCCGTGATGCTGATGGATGAGCCGTTCTCCGGGCTCGACGTGCAACTGCGCGACACCATGCAGGAAGAGACGCTGGCGCTGCTCAAGGAAACGCGCGCGACGTCGCTCATCGTCACGCATCACCCGGAAGAGGCGATGCGGCTCAGCGATCGCATCGTTGTCATGCGTGCGGGGCGCATCGTGCAATCGGGCACCGCGCGTGAGCTCTACCGCGATCCGGCAAGCCTGTTCGTCGCCCGCCTTTTCTCGGAGATCAACGAGATCCCGGTCACGGTGCGCGGGGGGCGGGTCGAAACGGTCGCCGGCACGTTCCCGGCGCCGGGCCTCGCAGACGGCACGCCGGCCGTGCTCTGTCTGCGCGAACGGGCGATCGAGCTGGCGCGCCAGAGCGTGGCCGCCAAACCGCAAGCGGCGGGCGCTGGCGGCATCCCCGGACGGGTGCTCGAAAGCCGGTTTCTGGGCGATATCACCCGGCTGACGGTCGCGGCGGAGGGCTTTTCGACCTCCCTCAAGGTCCGCGTCGGGGCCGGAGACGCCCCGCCGCCTGGAACCGACGTCTCGGTGCGCATCGAACCCTCGGCGGTCTTGATTTTCGCCGCCGAGACGTGACGAAAATCGCCCCTTTACCCTGGCCTCAGGCAACCCCACCTAAGTAGGGCTTAACTTGCCGGCCTCGGGCGGTTCTGCGATAGTGATCAATGAACAAGCGGCGCCGTAGGCACGGACCGCGCATGGCTTTGAAAGGTACTGCGAGATGGGTCTCAGCGCGCAACACATTCTGCTTCTGCTCATCGTGGCGCTTCTGCTGTTCGGACGCGGCAAGATTTCCGAACTGATGGGCGACGTGGCGAAGGGCATCAAGAGCTTCAAGAAGGGCATGGCCGACGACGAAGAGATCGCCAAGCCCGGCGATGCCAAGACGATCGACAACCACGTCTCGCAAACCGGGTCTGGCACGAAGACGGGCTGATGCCGACGTTGCGGCATTCCCGTGCGTCGATATCCGGCGTGTCGGCATCGCGGCCGGTTGCTCGGGTCATGCTCGGTTGCGAACTCAGTTGCGAACCGGGCGCGGGCCGACTATCGCGCGTTGGGCGATGCCGTCGAACGTTGCATCGCACTTTTCAATCTAGCCCTTTGCGGCGAAAGCTGACGCATGTTTGAAATCAGCTGGAGCGAACTGCTCATCCTGGCGGTTGTCACCCTGCTGTTCGTGGGGCCGAAGGACCTGCCGATATTCCTGCGCACCATCGGGCGCTATGCCGGGGCCGCGCGCCGGCAGGCGGCCGAATTCCGCTCGCATTTCGATCAGGCGATGCGCGAAGCCGAACTCGACGCCATGAAGGAAGAGATGGCCAAGATGCAGGCATCGGTGAACGCCGAGGTGATGAACGCCAAAACGGCATTCGACGATGCCGGTCGCGCAAGCACCATCGTGCCACCGGCCCAATCGACGACCACGCCACCGTTCTCGCCGCAATCGCTGTTCACGGCCGGCGGCGCTGCTGCGTCGAGTGCCGCATCGAATGCTGCATCGGCCGTTGCCGACGGCAGCGCGGCCGTTGCGGCCTCAAGCGCGGCGGCCGATACAGACGTCGCCAGCGCACCTGCCGATGCGGGGCCGCATGCAGCCGACAAGCTGCAGCCGCCGCTGCCGGCCGTTCCCTCGCACCCCGCGAAAGCCGAGGGATGATGCCGTGCTGAAGTCTCTGATCACCTCCAAATTCGGTGCGAGCGAGAAGACCGCCGAGGTCGACATCGACGCCAGCAAGGCGCCGCTGCTCGACCACCTGATCGAACTGCGCACCCGGCTGATATGGGCGCTCGTTGCTTTCATGGTGGCGTTTCTCGTCTGCTTCGGGCTCGCCAAGCACATCTACAACGTGCTCGTGTGGCCGTATGCGTGGGCGTCGGGCAACGATCACGTGAAGCTCATCGCGACGCATTTCCTCGAACAGATCCTGACGCACGTGAAGCTCGCCATGTTCGGCGCGGCGTTCCTGTCGTTTCCCGTGGTCGCGACGCAGATCTACAAGTTTGTTGCGCCGGGCCTCTACAAGAACGAGCGGCAGGCCTTCCTGCCGTATCTCATCGCAACGCCGGTGCTGTTCATCGTCGGCGCGGCGGTCGTCTACTTCATCGCCATGCCGGTGCTGATCAAATTCTCGATCGGCCTCGCCGCATCGAGCAGCGCCGACGGGCCGACCATCGAGTTGATGCCGAAGGTGTCGGAATATCTCTCTCTCATCATGACGCTGATCTTCGGCTTCGGCATTTGCTTCCAGCTACCTGTGGTGCTGACGCTTCTGGCGCGCGCCGGCATGGTGACGGCCGCGGGCCTCGTCGCGTCGCGGCGCTATGCCATCGTCGCCATTTTCGGCATCGCCGCCATCCTGACGCCGCCCGACGCGCTGAGCATGATCATCATGGCCTTGCCGACGGCGCTGCTCTACGAATTCTCGATCCTGATGGTGCGACGGGTCGAGCAATCGGTGCCACCCGCGACGCCGTGATGCGCGGCCTCGGCCGGCCCCGCCGCGCTTGATCCATTCGCTTTTTGACGCGCATCGGCCATCCGGCTGAATAATCGCGCGTTCCGTCTGGACCGCATGGGGCGGGCGGCTTATGACGGGTCCGATCCGTCAGCCGCCCATAAAGGTCTTCTCCGTGTTCGACATCAAATGGATTCGCGACAACGCCGCCCCGTTCGACGCCAGCCTGACACGGCGCAACGCCAGTCCGCTCGCCGCCGAACTTCTGCGCGATGACGAAGCGCTGCGCGCCGTCAAAACGCGCCTGCAGGAGGCGCAGTCGCGGCGCAACGCGGCATCGAAGGATATCGGCAAGGCCAAGGCCAGCAAGGACGACGCAACGGCCGCCAGCCTGATGGCCGAAGTCGCCGCGCTGAAGGACGCTATCGCGCAAGGCGAAGACGAGGAGCGCACGCTGCAGGCGGCGCTCGATGCGCGTCTCGCGGTCATTCCCAACATGCCGCGTGAGGACGTGCCGGACGGGCGCGACGAACACGACAATAAGGAAGTGCGTAAGGTTGGCACGCCGGGCACGTTCGACTTCGCGCCAAAGCAGCACTTCGAACTCGGCGAGGCGCTGGGCCTTATGGATTTCGAGGCGGCGGCGAAAATTTCCGGTGCCCGCTTCGTGATCCTGAAGGGCGCGCTGGCACGGCTGGAGCGCGCCATCGGTTCGTTCATGCTCGATTGCCATACGCGCCCGGCAAGCGGCGCGGTGGGTGGCTACACCGAACACAATCCGCCGCTGCTGGTGAAGGATCACGCCGCGTATGGCACCGGCAACCTGCCGAAGTTCGCGGAAGACCTGTTCAAGACGACCAACGATTTCTGGCTGATCCCGACGGCGGAAGTGTCGCTGACCAACATCGTGCGCGATCAGATCCTCGACGAAGACAGCCTGCCCATGCGAATGACGGCGTGGACGCCCTGCTTCCGTTCGGAAGCCGGCGCCGCGGGCCGCGATACGCGCGGCATGATCCGCCAGCATCAGTTCTCGAAGGTCGAACTGGTGTCGATCACGACGCCCGAGACGAGCCTTGAAGAGCATGAGCGCATGACGGGCTGCGCCGAAGATATTCTCAAACGGCTGGGATTGCCGTTCCGCACCGTTCTGCTGTGCACGGGCGACATGGGCTTTGCATCGCAGAAAACCTACGACATCGAGGTTTGGCTGCCGGGGCAGAATGCCTATCGCGAGATTTCGTCGTGCTCGGTGTGCGGCGATTTCCAGGCCCGCCGCATGGGCGCGCGCTATCGCGTCAAGGGCGGCAAGGACGTGCGCTACGTGCACACGCTGAACGGCTCGGGCCTGGCGGTTGGCCGAACGCTCGTTGCGGTGTTGGAGAATTACCAGCAGGCCGATGGCTCGATTGTGATCCCCGACGCGCTGCGCCCGTACATGGGCGGGATGGAAAAAATCGCAAAGGCGTGATCCTCCCCATGCAGCCGTTCGATGTTATCGTCATAAATGCCGGGTATGAAGACGCGGCTGTCAGAGGTAAGCGCGGTTACATCATCGGCCTCGTCGAAGCCGATCAGATTGGCGTCTATGTCTATGAGGTGGCCGGTGTATGGTGCCTCCATCCGCGCGACGTGACGCCGACCGGCACGCGTGACGAGGCCGCCGCCATGGATCGGCGCAACAGCGCCTCCATCCGCGTCAACGGCAAGGGAGAGGTCATCGGATAATCATGCGCATTCTCATCACCAACGACGACGGCATCAACGCGAAGGGCCTCGAAGTTCTGAAGGCGATCGCGCTCGGGCTGTCGCCGGACGTGTGGACGGTTGCGCCCGAGACCAATCAATCCGGCACCTCACATTCGATGACGCTGCACGAACCGCTGCGTCTGCGCCAAATCGACAGCCGCACGTTCGCCGTCGCTGGCACGCCGACCGATTGCGTGATCATGGCCGTGCGCCACATCCTGATGGAGCAGCCGCCTGACCTCGTGCTGTCGGGCGTCAACCACGGTTCAAATCTTGCCGACGACATCACGTATTCGGGCACCGTTGCGGCGGCCATGGAAGGCACGCTGCTCGGCATCCGCTCGATCGCGCTGTCGCTGATGATGGGCTTTCATGAGGGCGAGCGGCGCGCGCTGTGGGATACGGCGCTGGCGCACGCGCCGGGCCTGATCAAGAAGCTGCTCGATGCCTCGTGGCAGCCGGGCACGCTCATCAATGTCAATTTTCCAGGCGTCGCGCCGGAAGAGGTGACGGGCGTCGCCGTCGTCAAGCAAGGCGTGCGCGATCAGGCGCTGCTGCACATCGACAGCCGCTCCGATCCATGGGGTACGCCGTATTTCTGGTTCGGCTTCGAGCGGCGCAAGTCGACGCTGGTGGAGGGCACCGACCTCGCCGCGATCGCGGATAAAAAAATTTCCGTCACGCCATTGAGTCTCGACTTTACCGATATGAAAGCCGCTGCAACGCTGGCTGCCGAACTTGGCGACGGGCGTCCGAAGGCGAAGACATAGTTCGCAGTCTGAGCGCCGAAAAGCCGCCGGTTTGTCGAAATCCCTCCGTCATTAAAGCGCAATCGCACATTACCGCTGTGTCATCGGCAAGTGTCCGGTGGGGATGGCGTCATCACGTTTCGACGGATGCCGCCCGGCTGGCGATCTATTCGCCGCCGCCGGACGCGTTGGCGAAAGACATGACGTCGATAACGGGCAGGCGCAGTCGCACGGGGGAGCCGTTAACCCCGCGTTAACCGAGTGAAGGTTAATGGATGGTGCGAGTAGAGGTGCGTACCATGATGTATTCTTTCCGGTTCGGCCGGCGCGGTTGTTTTGACCTCAAGCCCGCGTTCTGTGCCGCAACGATCCTGTCTCTGGCCGTCGCCGGCTGTAGTGCCGACGTGACCCGCTTCGACAGTTCATCCTTCAATTTCGACGATCCGCCGGACGCGACCGCGGCTGTGCCCGCGAACGTGGAGCCGGTTCGAGGCTCGTCCGATTTCGACAGCGCCGTGTCGCGCACAACCCCGCGGGGGCCGTATGGCGCCGGTGCGGGTGGTGTTGACGTTGCGGCCCTGCCGGATGCATCGCCCGACGCATCAGCGCCACCATCATCATTTGCGCCGGTTGGCGCCGCACCGTCCGAGCCGCCACCGGCCCGGCACGCCATGGCCGCGCCGAGCACGGATGCGGCCGGCAAGGGTGACGTGATCGAGGTGCAGCCCGGCGATACGCTCTATCGGCTGTCGCGCCGGCATCAGGTTTCGCTGACCGAACTCATGGCCGTCAACGGCCTGACCGGTCCGCAGTTGAAGCCAGGGCAGAAACTGCATCTGCCGGCTGGCGGCTCAGCGCAGGGGGGCGCCGCACCGATGGCGGCTGCAACGCCTGCCATGCATCAGCCCGCAAGCCCTCGCGTTGGCGAAATCGCCGCGCCGCCGATTGCACCGCCGTCATCGGACGTGGCCGCCAAATACAACGGCAGCTACACGGTGAAGCCGGGTGACTCGCTCTACAATATCGCGCGTCAGCACAAGGTGTCGTTCGCGGAACTGCAGCAGGTCAACGGCATCGCCGATCCGCGCAAAGTCATGCCGGGCACGACGTTGAAAATTCCGGGTGGGTCGCCAGGCGGCACTGTTGCTGCCTCGATGCCGGAACCGGCAGCCGCTGCGGCCGCTGCCGCGACAGCCGCGGAAGCACAGATCCCGGCGGCATCCACGCAGGCAACGATCCTAAACAGCAATCGCAAGGTTGCAGCACTGAACGCCACGGCGAACGATGCCTCGCCCGCCGGCAGTGCGTCGCCGATGCCGGCCGCCGCACTTCCGACGCCGGCCGCGCAGACGACAGCGAAAGCGGACAGGGTTGCCAACGCGGCACCGCAGGCCGCAGCGCAAGCCAGCGATCAGTCGAAACTGCGCTGGCCCGCGCAGGGCAAGGTGATTGCCGGTTTCGGCGGCCGCCCCGATGGCACGCATAACGACGGCATCAACCTGTCCGTGCCGCTTGGCACCGACGTGCATGCGGCGGAAGGCGGCGTCGTCGCGTATGCCGGCAGCGAACTCAAGGGCTACGGCAACCTCGTGCTGCTGCGCCATGACAACGGCTGGGTGACCGCCTACGCGCATAACGACGAACTGCTCGTCAAGCGCGGCGACAAGGTCAAGCGCGGCCACGTCATCGCCAAGGCCGGCAAGAGCGGCTCCGTCGATCAGCCGCAGGTGCATTTCGAATTGCGCCAGGGATCAAAGCCCGTCGATCCGGTGCCGTTCCTCGAACGGCTCTAGGTCACGCAATACTTATGCGATGCGCCAACGTGCGCGCCGCACACACCGACGAGTTCGCCACGCGCGAAGCACAGAGGGAAGCTTGAAAGCCGGGTCGCAAGATCCGGTTTTCTTTTTTGACGCCACGCCATCAGAGCCGCATTGGAGCTGGTCGACGGTGCTCCAGACGGCGCGTTGGGCCGCGATCGCGCTCAGCGGTTTGAAGTGTCGAGCCGTGTGCCGAGGCGGCCGGCGAGATCCTGGATGAATTGCCATGCGACGCGGCCCGAGCGCGCCCCGCGCGTGATCGACCATTCGAGCGCCTCGCGCCGGACGGCCTCTGCATCCGCTTTCAGGCCGAAATGGTCGACATAGGCCGCGATCATCGCCAGGTAGTCGTCCTGCGTCGCATTGTGAAAACCGAGCCACAGACCGAAGCGGTCGGAGAGCGAAACTTTTTCTTCCACGGCTTCGCCGGGATTGATGGCGGTCGACTGTTCGTTCTCCACCATGTCGCGCGGCATGAGATGGCGGCGGTTCGACGTGGCGTAGAAGATGACGTTCGACGGCCGTCCCTCAATGCCGCCTTCGAGCACCGCCTTCAGCGATTTGTAGCTGGTGTCATCCTTGTCGAACGAGAGGTCGTCGCAGAAGACGATGAAGCGGTGACGGCTGGCCTTGAGATGCATCAGGCATAAAGGCAGCGTTGCGATCTCTTCGCGGTGGATTTCGATCAGCTTCAGGCGCGGCGCTGCGGCGGCCGACTGACGCGATGACGGTGCACGGGCGGCGGCTTCGGCGTGCGCCGCCTTGACGAGGCTCGATTTGCCCATGCCGCGCGCGCCCCAGAGCAGCGCGTTGTTGGCCGGCAGTCCGTCGGCGAAGCGATGCGTGTTGTCGAGCAGGATGCCGGCGGTGCGATCGATGCCCTTCAGAAGTGCGAGCGGTACGCGGGCGACATCCGGCACCGCTATGAAGGCGGACGCCTCGCCCGACCACACGAACGCCTCGGCGGCGTCGAAATCCGGGGTGTGTGCAACGGGCGGGGCCACGCGCTCGAGGCTTGCGGCAATACGCTCCAGGAGCGGCACGACATCAGGCGGCAAAGACATGAGAGGACATCCGAAAGGGCTGAAGGATCGTCTTTATTACCCGCCGCGCGTGAAGCCAACGGGCAAATGGCCCGGGGCCGTGTCGCGGGGTAGCCGTCTTCAGTTGCAAACGGGCGATTGGCGACTATAGTCGCGCCGAATTTGGTGGTTTGCCCCTGCAACGCGACTTGCGGGGCGTTTTTGCGCCGCCATGTATCCCTGCACCCATCCTGCCATGCGCGATCGCGCCATGGCTCACGTCAAGGCCGCCGACGGCCAACTCAAGGAACGTCTCGACGATGTACATCACGCCCGCATTTGCCCAGTCCGCAAATCCCGCCGCCGACATGAGCTTCCCGCTCATGATGCTGCTGCTGCTCGCGATCTTCTATTTCCTCGTGCTGCGTCCGCAGGCCCGCCGCGCCACCGAGCAGCGCGAGCGACTGAACGCGGTGCGTCGCGGCGACACCGTTGTGACGTCGGGTGGAATGGTCGGCCGCGTGCTCAAAGTGTCGGACACGAGTGATGAAATCGAAGTCGAACTTTCCGACACGCTGCGCGTCCGCGTCATCAAGAGCACGCTGCTCGATGTGCGCTCGAAGGGCGAACCGGTGAAGGACGCCACCTGAGCGCCAAGCTCAATTGTAACTGGCCCGCGCCAGCCGGCGCGCCGCCGCATATTCCGTGAAGTCGAAAGATAGAAGCGAAGCTCATGCTCCACTTTTCGCGCTGGAAGATCATCGCCATTCTCGGCACCGTGCTGATAGGTCTGCTGTTCTCGTTGCCGAACTTCTTCAGCAAGGACACGGTTGCGGCGTGGCCGTCATTCCTGCCGAAGAAGCAATTGGCGCTCGGCCTCGACCTGCGCGGCGGCGCCCATTTGCTGCTCGCCATGGACCAGGAAGAGATCCGCAAGGATTGGCTCGCCAACCTGCGTGATGGCGCGCGCCGCGTGCTGCGCGACAAGAAAATCGGTTTCACCGGCATCGGTGTGCAGGGCCAGCAGTTGGCGATCACGCTGGCCAAGCCCGAAGAGCGCGAGGCAGCGCTGAAGGAATTGCGCACGCTGATCCAGCCGATCGGCAATGCGATCCTCGGGACAGGTTCCAACGACATCGACGTCGCGACGGGTGCGGACGCCGGCACGATCACCATGAAGCCGACGGACCAGGGATTGCGCGAGCGCGTCGCGCAGGCGTCTGCCTCATCGATTGAAACCATCAATCGCCGCGTCAACAACCTCGGCACGGCGGAATCGACCGTTGTCCGTCAGGGCATCGATCGCATCCTGATCCAGTTTCCGGGCCTCCAGGATACCGCCGAGCTGAAGCGCCTCATCGGCGAAACGGCAAAATTGACGTTCCATGAAGTGCATCCTTCGACATCGGCGGAAGACGCGAGGCTGACGTCGGTGCCGTCGGGCTTCAAGATCTACAAGGGCGATGCGTCGGAAGGCGGCGATTATCTGCTGCGCGATACGCCCGTGGTGCAGGGCGACGATCTGGCCGACGCACAGGCCGGCTTCGATCCCCGCAACGGCGAACCGGTCATCAATTTCCGCTTCAATCAATCCGGCGCGCGCCGCTTCGGCGCCTTCACCAAGGAAAACGTCGGCCGTCCGTTCGCGATCGTGCTGGACGACAAGGTGCTCTCGGCGCCTGTGATCCGCGAGCCGATCCTCGGCGGCGCCGGTCAGATCTCTGGCAGCTTCTCGGTCGAGAGCGCAAACACGCTTGCGGTGCAGTTGAAGTCTGGCGCGCTGCCGACAAAACTCACCATCGTCGAAGAGCGCACCGTTGGTCCCTCGCTCGGCGCCGACAGCGTCGAAGCGGGGAAAGTCGCAGGCCTCGTCGGCCTTGTCGCAACGGCCTTCCTGACGATCCTCGCCTACGGCACGTTCGGCGTCTACGCGGTGGTCGGCCTGCTCGTGCACGGCATTCTCATTCTCGCGCTGATGACGGCTATCGGCACGACGCTGACGCTGCCCGGCATCGCCGGCTTCGTCTTGACCATCGGCATGGCGGTCGACGCGAACGTACTTATCTACGAGCGCATCCGCGAAGAAATCCGCGCCGGCAAGAGTGCGATTGCCGCCATCGATGCCGGCTTCACGCGTGCCTTCACGACCATCGCCGACAGCCAGCTAACGACGCTGGCCGCGGCCGTCATCATGTTCTGGCTCGGCTCGGGCCCGATCCGCGGCTTTGCCGTAACGCTGACGCTCGGCATCATCACCTCAATCTTTGCGGCCGTCACGATCACCCGGCTTCTGGCGGCTCTCTGGCTGAAGAACGCCAAGAGCAACACCAAGTCGATCGACGTGCCGATCTAACATCCGTTTTACAAGGCAGGCTAATCCAAGATGTTCCTGGTCCCGGATTTCAAAGGTTTCGACTTCTTCCCGCACGGCACGCGCATCAACTTCATGCGCTTCAAGAACCTGTGCTTCGCGCTGTCGGTCGCGGCGATCCTCGGATCGCTGGCGCTCGTCGCCGTCAAGGGTTTGAACTACGGCGTCGACTTCAAGGGCGGCTCGCTGATCGAGGTGCAGTCGAAGTCCGGCCCGGCGGATCTTGGCGCCATTCGCCAGATCGTCGGCGGGCTCGGCCTTGGCGACGTGCAGATCCAGAGCTTCGGCGCGCCGGACGACGTGCTCATCCGCGTTGAAGAGCAGCCGGGTGGTGACGCCGCGCAGCAGGACGCCTTGAAGAAGGTGACGGCGGCGCTTGGCGATGGCTATACGCAGCGGCGTATCGAAGTTGTCGGACCGGCCGTGTCGAGCGAGTTGCGCACCAGCGGCCTCATCGCCGTCTTGGCGTCGATCCTCGCGATCATCGCCTACGTCTGGTTCCGTTTCGAATGGCAGTTCGCGCTCGGCACCGTCGTCGCGCTGGCGCACGACGTTCTGGTGACGGTCGGGATCTTCTCGCTGTTCAGCATGGAATTCGATCTCTCCATCGTGGCGGCGCTGCTCACCATTCTTGGCTATTCGGTCAACGACACCGTCGTCGTGTCCGACCGTATCCGCGAGAATTTGCGCAAGTTCAAAAAGATGGATTTGAACGAACTGCTCAATCTGTCGATCAACGAAACGCTGTCGCGCACCATTCTGACAGGCGTGACGACCATCGCCGTGCTGATCGCGCTCTATGTGCTCGGCGGCGAGGTGATCCGCAACTTCACCTTCGCCATGCTGTTTGGCGTTGTGATCGGCACGTATTCGTCGATCTTCATCGCCGCGCCGGTGCTCGATTATCTCGGCATCAAGCGCGAGACGGTGGTTGGCAGCGAGGCCGAGGCGAAGGGCGCCAAGGCCTGAGCCGAAGCGCTGCGTGCCGGATTGCTACGCGCCAGCGCGTGGCACTGCGGTGGCCGCGCGCCGGGTCGCCGAACAGTCAGCGGAGATACCGGTCATGGCCGATGACATCGCCCGCTATCCCTACGCCGCGCCGATCACAGCTTATGGCAACGGCGGATTTCGCTTCGCCGACATGAGCCATCGCGGCTCGATCCTGTGTCTGCCGAGCGGCATCTCCGCCTGGCCGGCAACATTCGGCGAAGCGCTGACACTTGCGGATTTCGCTCGCGCGTTGGCGGAACTCAAGCCCCCGACCGTGCTGCTCGTTGGCACCGGAGACGCGCAGATCTGGTTGCCGGGCGACGTTGAAGCGGCCTTCGCTGCGGCGGGCCTTGGGCTCGATGTCATGTCGACAGGCGCCGCCGCCCGCACGTACAACATCCTGCTGGCCGAACAGCGCGCCGTCGCGGCGGCACTTATCGCCGTGGCGTGAGGAGGGCGCTGTTCGACCGCGCCCGAACCGTTTGCCGGGCCGTTGAGCCGTTCAATCGCTGATGCAGCGTCATGCATGATGAGTTTGGGGCCGTGACCTCGTGATCAAAAGCGCCACCGCCGCCGAGATGGATCAGGTGCGCCGCGCCGCGCGTGCCGGTGAAGCGGACCGCTACACGGCGGCGCTGCTCGCGCCCCGCGCCGTGCGCGATGCGCTCATCACGCTGGCTGCTGCCGCCAGTGACGTGGCGCGCATCGGCATGACCGTCCACGAGCCGCATCTCGCCGAGATTCGCATTCAGTGGTGGCGCGACGCCATCAAGGACGGCACCGCTGGCGTGCGCTCGGGCCATCCGATCGCCGATGCGTTCAGTGCCCATGCAGCACAGTATGGCCTAACGGGCGACGTGATCGACGATTGGCTCGATGCGCATGCGCACGCGCTGCATGCGGATACGCCCGCCGATGAAGTGGCGTTCATGGGCTATCACGAGATCGCCGAGGGACGGCTATTCGAAATGGCGGCCGTCATGCTCGGGGCTGTACGCGATGGCGCAACGCGCGCGGTGTGCGAGGACGCGGGCGCAGCATACGGTCTGGCGCGGCTTGGCATGGCCCTGCCGTATCATCTGGCCAATGGCCGTGCGCCGTTGCCGGCGCCGCTGATCGACGCCATCGCGGGTCACACACCCGATCGGGCCGCGTGGCGCGAGGTGAAGCGCTGCATCGCGCGCCTGTCACGTATGCGGCTGGCGCGCATCAAAGACCGCACAGAGCGCCTGCCGAAGCCCATCGCGCGCGCGCTGTTGCCGCTTGCCCTCGTCGAGCCCTATTTGCGCGGTCTTGAGACGGAGGATTTCGATCCAGCGCATGATCTGCTGGACGTGGCGCCGCTGACACGGGTGCTGCGGATCGGCTGGGCCGCGGCGGCGGGGCGCTAAGTGCGAGTGCATACGGCCAAGCTGCGCCTCGGCGTGGACTAGCGTGCACGATGATGACAGGACGTTTGATGCTGAAGCTTGACAGTCTTCGTTGCGCCGCTCGGGCGCTCATCGCGGCCGGCGCGCTTGCCGTGACGGCGCTGCTTTCGACAACGGCACATGCGGCCCCCGTCATCACGTGGCGGCTGGAGAACGCGTTCCGCCTATTCACCGATCCGGCCGATACCGAGATGCATCGCGCCACGTTCGCCGCGCTGACGCCGGCGGAGCGGCTCAATCCCATTCTGTCGGCCGAGCGTGCGCTGCAGGCGCGCCACGCCGATGGCTGGGCCGCGCCGATGTATCGCCGCCTGTGCTGGAATTGGAATTCGAGTACCTACCAGTGCCCCGAGTACGGCGATTACACGAACCCGAAAAGCCACGTCATCATCGCCGAGATCGCGGGGCTCGAAGATGCCGACACGCTAACCTGCACATGGCTGACCGCGCCGCACGGCGGCGGCAGTCCGCGCGGCAAGGCCGTGACGCAGGCGTGCAACGAGCCGTTCATGGCGGAGGTGCCCTATCCCTCCGGCGCCGATGTATCGGTTGAACTCGGCGGGCGCGAAATCGCCAAGGCGCCGATAAAGGTTCGCGATATTCTGGTCGTCGGCATGGGCGACAGCTTCGGCTCGGGCGAGGGCAATCCCGATATCGCCGTGCGCTTCTCGCGCGAGCGCGCCGCCGATTACGGCAAGTCGCAGGACCTGGCCGATCTTGCCGGATATCCGGCGCGCATCGGCAACTGGTCGCAGATCGGCGACAAGGCATTCATTTCGGAGAATGCGCGCTGGAGCGATCAGGCGTGCCATCGGTCTTTGTATTCGCATCAGCTACGCGCCGGCCTGCAACTCGCCGTCGAAGATCCGCATCGCGCGGTGACGTTTGTCGGCCTCGCGTGCTCGGGCGCGGAAGTGACGTTCGGCTTGTTCCTGCGCTACAAGGGCAACGAGTGGGTGCCAAACCCGCCGCGCCTGTCGCAGTTCTCGGCCGCCGCAGAAGTGCAATGCGGGCAGGGCGAGACAAACGCGCTCGATCTGCCGGAGACGTATCATCTCAACGGCCGCATTCCGGAATTGAAGGGCGGCCTGGTGCTGCGCAAGTGTCCGCGCGACCGCGCCCGCAAGATCGATCTGGTGCTGCTGTCTGTTGGCGGCAACGATGTCGGCTTCTCGCGGCTCGTCGCCAATGCGGTGCTCGCCGATCAATCGACGCTGCGCAAACTCGGCGGCTGGTTCGGCGAGGTGCACGGGCAAGCTGAAGCCTCGAGCCAGCTCGCCCGTCTCGACGCGCGCTACAAATCGTTGAACCGCGCCATTCACAGCCTGCTCTATGTGCCGTGGGAAGAAAGCGATCGCATCGTGCTTGCGAGCTATCCGGGCATGGCGCTGACGGGCGATGGCAGCGAAACCTGCAAGGATGGCCGCGCCGGTCTCGAGGTCGTCTCCGACTTCGCGCTCAGCGAACGCAAGCTGCGCGAGGGCGCGTGGATTGCCGACAAGCTGCATCGCGCCATGCGCGACAGTGCCGGCGAATACAAATGGACGTTCGTCGAGGCGCACCGCCGCGATTTCATCGATCGCGGCATCTGTTCGGGCAAGGCGGAGGACGGCAGCAACGCGGCCGAGGATCTGCGGCTGCCGCGCAAGACAGCAGCCGGCTGGAAGCCCTACAACCCGGCCGACTTCGCGCCGTATGTGCAGCGCCAGCGCTGGTTCCGCACGCCGAACGACGCGTTCATGACCGGCAATTTCCACGTCGCCGCATCCGTGCTGCAAAAGGTGCTGAAGCTCGACAGCCTGGCGTGGTTCCAGCTCGTGCTGGCATCGACCTATTCGGGTGCGTTCCATCCGACCGCCGAAGGCCACGCGGCGATTGCCGATGCGGTGGCATCGAAGGCGCGCGCCGTGCTGTCGAAATACGGGCAGGGGCCGGACCCCGAGGCCATCGTTGAGACGGAGCAGCCCGCGCCGCCGGCATTCGAGCCGGGTGAGCTTGCGATCCCGGCGGCGACGCCGGGTGCGGCTGTGGGCGCGCCGGTCGGTGCAACGGTCGGTGCGCCTGCGGCCACGACCGGTGCGGCACCTGCTGCGACGCCGGATTCAGCGGCCACTACTGCGGTGACGCCCGCCGCGGGCGCCAGTGATGGTGCCAGCGATGGTGCGGCCGTCGGGTCGGACAGAGGGCCCTCGAACGGCGATCGTCTGAGCGGCGGTGAACCGGCCGTCAGCGGCAACGCGCCGGCCAGCGACAGCACATTCGGCAGCGACGTGGCGCCATCTGTCACGCCGCCCGTTTCGCCGCCTGCTTCGGTGACGGCACCGGCTCCCGGTGGCGCGTCGGCGGCGGTGCCGCATTCCGCCGTGGTGACACCTGAAGCGCCGCGCGCAGATGACGCTGCCGACAGTGATGCGGCGCGCGCTCTCGACATTGTGCCCGACGAGATGCCCGAGATCGATATTACCGGCGGGCGCACGCTACAGCCCGGCGTTGAGGGCGATGCGGCGACGGACGATGCACGGGATAGCGCGCGCAATGGCGCGTCCAGTGGCACGCCTGCCGACACGCCCGGCGGTTCCGGCGCAATCGACGCGCAGCCGTTGGACGATGTGACGCCCGCGCGGCCGTGACGGAATGCCAACAACGCGCGACGTTAGCGACGCGCGCTATTCAGCGGCGCGGAGCACGTCGTCGCCAAGCCACGCCGCGAGATCGGCGAGCGCGCGCCGCGACATCGCCTGCTTCTTGGCGCGACCGCGCTCGGTGCCTTTGAGCTTCTTGCCGGTCTCGTCGTGCGTCGGCGCCGCAGCGAGATCCGGCAGCAATCCGTAATTGATGTTCATCGGCTGGAACGAGCGCGTGCGCCAGCGCCCATCGTCGTCGCCCGACGGGGGAGCGATGCTTTCGGCGTCGGCGACGAGGTGGCCGCCGGTGATGTGATCGAGCAGGGCGCCGAGTGCTGTCGTTGCCGGCGGCGCGGCGATCGCCTGGCCCAAGACATCGCGCGCCGCAAAGCGGCCGGCGAGCAGCCCGATGGCCGCGCTCTCGACATAGCCCTCGACGCCGGTGATCTGTCCGGCGAAACGCAGGCGCGGCATGGCCTTCAAGCGCAGCGATCGGTCGAGCACGCGCGGCGAGTTGAGGTAGGTGTTGCGATGCAGGCCGCCGAGACGCGCGAACTCGGCGTTCTCGAGGCCGGGGATCATGCGGAACACGCGCACCTGCTCGGCGTGCTTCAGCTTGGTCTGAAAGCCAACCATGTTCCACAGCGTTGCGAGGGCGTTGTCCTGGCGCAACTGCACGACGGCGTAGGGCCAGCGTCCGGTGCGCGGATCGTCGAGGCCGACGGGCTTCATCGGCCCATAGCGCAAGGTTTCGCGGCCGCGCTCAGCCATCACTTCAACCGGCAGGCAGCCATCGAAATAGGGCGTCGAGGCTTCCCATTCCTTGAAGACCGTCTTCTCGCCCGCAAGCAGCGCATCGATGAAGGCTTCGTACTGCTCCTTGTTCATGGGGCAGTTGAAATAGTCGGCGCCGCTGCCGGCAGGACCGGTCTTGCCGTAGCGCGATTGCAGCCAGGCGATGGACGTGTCGACGCTGTCGCGGTGGATGACGGGCGCGATGGCGTCGAAGAAGGCGAGCGCGCCCTCGCCGGTCAATGCGCCGATGGCATCGCTGAGCGACGGCGAGGTCAAGGGGCCGGTGGCAACGATGACGTTGTGCCAATCGTCAGGCGGCAGGCCGATGACCTCGCGCCGGTCGATGGTAATCAGCGGATTGGCGGCGATGCGCTCAGTCACCGCCTGAGAGAAGGCGTCACGGTCGACGGCGAGCGCGCCGCCCGCCGGCAGCTTCGTCGCATCGCCGGCTGCAAGGATGAGCGAGCCCGCGCGGCGCATTTCCTCGTGCAGCAGGCCGACGGCGTTGTTCTCCCAATCATCCGACCGGAAGGAATTGGAGCACACGAGTTCGGCAAGCCCGTCGGTCTTGTGCGCGTCCGTCATCCGTTCCGGGCGCATCTCGTGCAGCACGACCGGCACGCCCGCGCGCGCGATCTGATGGGCGGCTTCGCATCCGGCGAGACCGCCGCCGATGACGTGAATAGGTGATGATGTGATCATGGCGCTTTCTATCGCGCGCATGCCGGCCATGGCAACCGTGGCGACGCCCTCAATGACCGCCGGTCAGGCCGCCCGTGGCGAAATCGAAGATCAGCTTGAGGTTCAGCGCGATGATGATGACGGCGATGAGGGCGGCAAACGCCGTCAGCCAGCGCGGCGCCGTCAGATCGCCGAGTTTGGCGCGCTGGGCCGTGAACATGACGAGTGGCACGACCGCGAACGGCAATTGCAGGCTCAAGATCACCTGCGAGAGGATCAACAGTTTGGCGGTGGCGGCTTCGCCGGCGAAGATTGTGACGGCGGCGGCGGGTACGATGGCGACGAGGCGCGTCACCAGACGGCGCTGCCACGGCTTCAGGCGAATATCGATGAAGCCTTCCATCACGGCTTGTCCGGCGAGCGTGGCGGTGACAGTTGAATTCAACCCGCATGCGAGCAGCGCGATGGCGAACAGTGTCGGCGCGATGGCTGAGCCGAGCAGCGGGGCAAGCAGACCGTGGGCTTCCGAGAGATCGGTGACGCCGGCATGCTCGGTGCCGTGGAATGCAGCGGCGGCGAGAATGAGCAGCGACGCGTTGATGGTCAGCGCCAGCATGAGCGCGACGGTTGAATCGATCGTTGCGAACTTCAACGCTTCGCGCCGCTCGGGCACGCTTGCGCCGTAGTCGCGCGTGCTGACGATGGCCGAGTGCAGATAGAGATTATGCGGCATGACCGTTGCGCCGATGATGCCGAGCGCCAGATAGAGCATGGTCGGATTGGTGACGATCTCGGTCTTGGGAATGAAGCCGGCGAACACCGCCGACCATGCGGGATCGGCCAGCGCGAGCTGCACGCCGAAGCACACGGCAATGACGCCGAGGCCGGCGATGACGAAGGCTTCGAGATAGCGAAAGCCGAGACGCTGCAGGAACAAAATCAAGAAGACGTCGAGCGCGGTGATGGCGACGCCGAACGCGAGCGGAATGCCGAACAGAAGCTTGAGGCCGATGGCGGTGCCGATGACTTCCGCCATGTCGGTGGCGACGATGGCGAGTTCGGCCAGTATCCACAGCGGGAACGCGGCCCACGCCGGATAGCCGTCGCGGCAGGCCTGCGCCAGATCGCGGCCCGAGCCGATGGCGAGACGCGCGGCCAGCGATTGCAGCACGATGGCCATGATGTTCGACATGAGCGCCACGGCGAGCAGCGTGTAGCCGAATTGCGCGCCGCCCGCGATCGAGGTTGCCCAGTTGCCGGGGTCCATGTAGCCGACCGCGACGAGATAGCCGGGGCCGAGGTAACTGGCGAGGCGGCGCCACGACGGGCCGCTCGTCCGAACGGGCACGCTCGCGTGCACATCGGACAGGGACGGTTCGCGGCGCGCGCGCAACCAGCCGCCGGCGCCTGATCCGGTGTCGCCGTTCTCTACCGCTCGCAGCACTGGCCGATCTCCTGTTTCCGGCAAAAAAACGCAAATGCAAATCATTTGCAACTGTAGCCGAGGTTCGGCTGGCGATCCAGGGGTGCCAGGGGTGTCAGCGCACTTTTTTGGCTTGCGTGGCGCGGGCGCGCCAGGGGGAGCACTTCTAGCCATGGCCGTTGTGCCGGAGGGTAAGGCATGGCTGCGCCATGGGGCAGCCCTGCGAGACGCATTGGCCAGCATTCGCCCAAGGGCGACGGCCGTTTCCAAGCGCACCGGGCAGGTCCGGACATGTTGTCGGGAAGCAGCATTTGGCATGCTTGGCCATGCGTCGCGCAAGTGCACTGCGCCGGATTGGCGATTGCGACCAGCGAGATAAGTCTCGTGCGAAAATCAGTCAGGTCGCGATCTGGAGCACCGCCTGAGCGGCAAATCAGCGGCGCATGGTCAACGCTTGGACGGTGCTTGCGGTCACACGCGGCATGGCAGCAGACCATCGCGCCTTGGACGGTTTCGATGCGGGACTGCGGCTGTCGTGATCGCGCGGCCTATCTGCGGCGGCCGCTGCCGTTAACCGCAAAGCGGTCTGGCGACATCGGCCTCATCCGCCGCATCGCCGCCTGGACGCGCGAGGCCGCCACAGCCGCGCGATGACTTATCCCCGCCCTCGCGAATTCGGCCATAATGCTGGTATCGCTATCGGGCGATTGCCGAATGGGAGCGCCATGCTGGGATATCACCGCCGCCTCGAACGTGATCTCAAACGCTGGCAGGACCTGGGCCTGATCGACAGCGCGCTTGCGGGCCGTCTCAGCGCTGATGCGGCGCGCGCCGGCACGGGCTTCGCGCTGGCGCCGATCCTGGCTATCCTGGCGAGTGTGCTCCTCGGCTTCGCCGTCATCTCGTTCGTCGCCGCGCACTGGACGGAGTTGTCGCGCTTGACGCGGCTCGCGGTACTCATTGGCAGTATGGGGATCGCCTACGCCGTCGCCGGGATGTTCTACGCCCGCGCACACGCGAAATTCGCCGATGCGGCAGTATTGCTGGCCGTCGCTGTGTTCGGCGCCAGCATCATGCTCATCAGCCAGATGTTCCATATCGATGGCCACGCGCCCGATGCGGTGCTTGTCTGGTGGATCGGCGCCTTTGCCACCGGCATCGTGCTGCGCTCGAACCCGGCGCTGGCCTTCGCGATGGTGCTGGTTGCCGTTTGGGCCATGATGGAAACGAGCATCACGGGCGACGTGCATTGGCCGTTCCTCATCGGCTGGGCGCTGATCGCGGCAGCGTTCGCATGGCAGCGCTGGGCGCCGGGCGTGCACATCGCCGGTTTGGCGCTCGCGGGCTTTGTCATCAGCATCGGCTATTCGGTGTGGCGCGGCCACGGGCACGGCGTGGTCGTGGCGATTGGCTTGATCGCGACGTTTGGGTCGATGGTGCTCGCCATGCGGCCTGTACGCATTGGGGATTGGGATCTCAATGCCGGCGCGCAGGCGAGCCTCGGTTACAGCGCCGCAACGGCGTTTTTCGGTTTGATGGCCATGCAATTCGTCGAGTCTCCGGGCTTCGATCACCTCGTGCTGCTCGCCGGATTGACGCTGGCGCTGCTCGTCGGCCTCATCTGGTACGGGGTGGCGACTGGCAATCGCGGCGCGCTGTGGCTCGGCTATATCGGCTTCAGCGTTGAGATCCTCGCCGTCTATTTCAATCTGGTCGGCACGCTGCTGTCGACGAGCGCGTTCTTTGTAACCGCCGGCCTGCTGGTGCTGGCGCTCGCCGGCTTGGCGTGGCGGCTCAATGCTGGCGAGCGTTCCATCGAGGTGGCGCCATGATGCTCTCAACGCGCGCGTACTGGATCGGTCTTGCCGTCTTGATGGTGGCGCAGACGCTGGTGCTCGGTTCGATCGTGTGGGGCCGGCAGACACTGCTCGCAACGGGCCGCGAGATCGTGCTGCCGGTGGTGCCAGTCGATCCGCGCGATATCTTCCGCGGCGACTACGTGGTGCTCGGCTACGATCTATCGACGGTGAATATACCGGCCGCGAGCGATGGCACGGCGCCATCGGGATTGCGTGACGGCGACGTGGTCTATGTGGTGGCGACGCGCACGCCCGCTGCTCCAGCCGCCGCCGGCACGGCCGCAACGCCGCCGCCCGTGCCCGAGGCTCAGCCACCAGCAGCCGGCACACCGCCACCCGCAGAGACGCAGACACAAACGCAGACACAGACTCCGGCGCCGGCGCAAACGCCATCGGCATCCGTGCCACAGGCCAACGCGTGGCGCGTGGCGCGCGCATCGTCCGACAAGCCCGCCGACGTCGCGCCGGAAGACATCGTTCTGAAGGGACGGGTGGTCAACGTCTGGCGCGATGCCGCGTCGCAGCGGTCGATCATGCGCGTGCGCTATGGCATCGAAACGTATTTCGTGCCCGAAGGCACCGGCAAGATCCTGGAAGAGCAGGTGCGCGACAAGAAGATCGAGGCCATCGTTCGGGTTGACGATGGCGGCACGGCGGCCCTCAAGGGATTGGTGATCGACGGCGAGCGGCACGAGGCCCCACCTCTGCTTTAAGCGTTTGACGGCGCGCGCCGCCTTGCTAGAAGGGCGCGAAACGCTTTCAACGGAGTGCCAACGTCATGGCCGTCATTCGTCACGAGTCGTCCGCCGTCTATTCCAAGGTCACGGAGGCCAATGGCCTCATCTTCACGGCCGGCGTCATCCCGACCGATCT
>JBOFCQ010000002.1:0-4887 GCA_051646145.1 Hyphomicrobium sp. | reverse complement strand
CCGATCGGTGTCTGGGACGACATTCGCGAGGACGCCCGCGGGCTCTACGTGCGCGGCCGCCTGATGCACGACGTGACCCGCGCGCGCGAAGTTCTGTCGCTCATCCGCGCCGGCGCGCTCGACGGTCTCTCCATCGGCTTCAAGACGCTGAAGGGGCGGCGCGATGCGCGCACTGGCGTGCGCCGTCTCGAGAAGGTCGACCTCTGGGAAATTTCCATCGTGACGTTTCCGATGCAGCCCGAGGCGCGCGTGGCGTCCGTCAAGGCGCGCGCCATCGATGCCGGATGCGTCACGGAACGGCAATTCGAACGCTGGCTCACGCGGGATGCTGGGCTGACGCGAATGGAGGCACGCGCCGTGTTGCGGCGCGGCTTCAACGGGCTGAAGGCGCTGCGGGATGCGCGCGGCAAGCCGATCGCGGAGGCGGCTCCGCTGGCGGCCATGGCGGCCGCGGCGCGCCGCATCCGGGCACTCATCAACGACAGCAAGGATCACGCATCATGATTGAGATGACAGACTATGAAACGAAGGCGTCGGGCGACGTGCTCAGCGCCTGCAACGACATCGCGGAGGCCTTCGAAGCTTTCAAGGACAGCAACGACCAGCGCCTTGCCGAACTCGAACGGCGCGGTGCGGTCGATACCGTGACGAGCGACAAGCTCGCCCGCATTGAACGCGCCCTCGACACGCTGAGCCTCAAAGCCAACCGTCCGCAGCTCGCGACGGCGGCTGGTGGAAGCGTCGCGCTCGATGGCCATGCGCTGGCGTTCGACAGCTACGTGCGCAAGGGCTGCGCCGCGCGTCTCGCCAAGCTCGAAGAAAAGGCGTTGTCGTCGGCCAGCGGTCAGGACGGCGGCTATCTCGTGCCGGCGGAAACGGAAGCGGCGGTCAATCGCGCGCTGAAGGCGATTTCGCCGATCCGCGCCATCGCCGGCGTACGCCAGGTGTCGGGCACCGTCTACAAGCGGCCGTTCGCGACGTCCGGCACGGATACGGGATGGGTCGGTGAAACGGCCGCGCGCCCGCAGACCAATACGCCCGTGCTCGCCGAGCTGACGTATCCGACCATGGAAATCTACGCCATGCCGGCGGCAACCGCGACGCTGCTCGACGATGCCATCGTCAATATCGACGCGTGGCTGGCGGAAGAAGTGCGCCTCGCGTTCGCCGAACAGGAAGGCAAGGCGTTCGTGACCGGCGACGGCGTCAACAAGCCGAAGGGCTTCCTGACCTATCCAACAGTTGCCAACAGCAGTTGGACGTGGGGCAATATCGGACACATCACGACCGGTGTTGCGGGCGCGTTTCCGGCGGCGAGCCCCGGCGACAAACTGCTCGATCTCGTCTACGCGGCCAAGGCGCCGTATCGCGCCAACGCCCACTTCGTCATGAACCGCTCGACGCAGTCGGTCATCCGCAAGATGAAAGACGGGCAGGGCAACTATCTGTGGCAGCCGTCGAATGCGCCGGGCGAAACGCCCTCGCTGCTCGGCTATCCGGTGATGGAATCGGAAGACATGCCCGACATTTCGGCGAACAGCCTATCGGTTGCGTTCGGCGATTTCTCGCGCGGCTACCTCATCGTCGATCGCGCCGGCATCCGCGTGCTGCGCGATCCCTATTCGGCAAAGCCCTACGTGCTCTTCTACACGACCAAGCGCGTCGGCGGCGGCATGCAGGACTTCGACGCCATCAAGGTGCTGAAGTTCTCGGTCTGACGCCAGACGACTGTCAGGCAACGGCTAGGCAACTGTCCAGCAACGCTCCTGCGCGCGTTCTCCTCCCGCGCGCGCAGCCTGGTGCGGGGCCATCGCTCTCCTCGGTGGCCCCGCCTTTTTATCCAACCGCAAAGGAACCCGGCATGGCACTCGTGATGCGGACCGCGCCCGGCGTTGAGCCGGTTGCGGTCGCGGATGCGTCGGCGCATCTGCGCCTCGACACCGCGGCCGACGACCTCCTGATCGCCAGTCTGATCCTGACGTCGCGGCTGCACGTCGAGGCAACCCTCGATCTGGCGCTGATCGATCAGGCGTGGACGCTGGTGCTCGACCGCTGGCCTGCGGGCGCGGACGTGGCCATTCCCATGGCGCCGCTGAAAGCGGTGACGGCCGTGACCGTCAAACGCGCCGATGGCACGCCCATCGTCGTGCCGCCGACGAGCTACCTCGTCGATATGGCATCGAAGCCGCCGCGTTTGGTGTGGAACGCGACGGCGCGTCCCGATCCGGGCGTCGTCGCCAACGGCATTGAGATCGAATTCGAAGCCGGCTTCGGCGCGACGGCTGCGCATGTGCCAGCCCCGCTGCGTCACGCCATCCTGATGCTTGTCGCGCATTGGTACGAACACCGCGACCCGATCGAGATCGGCGCAAGTGCGACGCGCATTCCCGACGCAGTGTCCGATCTCATTCAGCCGTTCCGGAAGATCCGCCTATGAAAGCCCCCGTTACAGTTGGCGATTTGCGCCATCGCATCGTCATCGAGGCCGAGACGCGCGTTAGTGACGGCGCCGGCGGCGCCAGCGCCACGTGGCAAACGGTGGCCGAAGTCTGGGCCGCCATCTGGCCGCGCTCGACGGACGAGACGTTCACGGCCGACCGCCTGGCCGGGCGCGCGACGCACGACATCTGGATACGCCACCGTGCCGGCGTCGTGCCCGCCATGCGGCTGCGGTTTGGACAGCGCCTGTTTGATATTCGCGGCGTCATCGACAGCGAGGATCGCGGCCATTGGCTGAAATGCGTGGTCGAAGAACGTGACCTGTGATGGGCGCCGCGCGCGCTGACGCGACAATCGGCAAAGGATCATCTCGATGGCAAGTGCAAGCCTGGCGCTGCAGAGGGCCGTGTTCGCGGCGCTTGGCGCCGATACGGCGCTGACGACGCTGCTCGGTGGCGCGCGCATATTCGACGACGTGGCGCCGCGGCGCGATTTTCCCTACGTGGCGTTCGGGCAAACGGTGGAACGCGACTGGGCGACGGGCAGCGACGAAGGCAGCGAGCATACGATGACGCTGCACGTCTGGTCGCGCGCGCGGGGGCGCAGCGAGGTCAACGCCATCATGGCGGCGGCGCGGACGGCGCTGCATGACGCACACCTTGCTCTCGACGGTCACGCACTGGTGCAGATGCGCCATGAGGTGTCGGAAGCGCGCCGCGAGGCGGACGGCGAAAGCTATCACGGCATCGTTCGCTTTCGCGCCGTGACCGAACCATCGCCGTGAGCGCTGAACATTTTTGACTGGCGAATAATGCATTGGCGGGATGGCGGCGGCGCGGCATGCGCGCTGGCGTTTCGCCGGTTGGACTGAACATCGAAGGATCACATCATGGCGGCACAAAAAGGCAAGGATCTGCTGTTGAAAGTCGACAGCACGGGCGCGGGCGTGTTCGTGACGGTGGCGGGACTGCGCACGCGGGCGCTGGCGTTCAATGCTGAGAGCGTTGATGTGTCCCACACCGAAAGCGCCGGCCAGTGGCGCGAACTGTTGGCGGGCGCCGGTTTCAAATCGGCGCGCCTGACGGGATCGGGCGTGTTCAAGGATCAGGCGTCCGACGAACTGGTGCGCGCCTACGTGTTCAACGGCACCATCCGCGCCTGGCAGATCGTGGTGCCGGATTTCGGCACCGTCAGCGGGCCGTTCCACATTGCCTCGTTTGAACTCTCGGGCCGCCACGACGGCGAAGTGGCGTTCGAGATCGCGCTCGAAAGTGGCGGCGAATTGACGTTCGTGCCGGCGTGAACGCGCGCCGCGCAATATCGCAAACCGAATTGGAGGCGCAGACATGGCCAATCGCCATCGCGGCGAAATCGATGCCGAACTCGACGGCGTGCCGATGACGCTGGTGCTGACGCTCGGTGCGCTCGCGGAACTGGAAGCGGCGTTCGGCGACCAAGATATGCTGGCGCTCGCCGAGCGTTTCGAACGTGGCCGCCTCTCCGCGCGCGACTGCGTGCGCGTGATCGCGGCCGGATTGCGCGGGGCGGGCGCGAAGGTGAGCGACGCGGACGTTGCCAGCATGCGTGCCGACGGCGGCGCGGCGGGCTTCGTTGCGATCGTGGCCCGCCTGCTGGCGGCAACGTTCGGCAGCGGCGATGCGGCGCGCGCGGCGCCAAGTGTGCAGACGCATTTGGACATGGGGTCTGCCAAGGCGGATGCGCTGTTCGGCGATGGCGATGTGGAGGCGCGCGGAGGCCCGGTCCCTTTCCCTGGGCCGATGTGATGGCGCTCGGACTTGGCACGCTTGGGCTCGCGCCCGATGTGTTCTGGCGTCTGACGCCGACCGAGTTCAACGCCATCCAGCGTGGCCGCCTTGGGCTCTTACGCGGCGAGGGTCCGCCGTCGCGCGGCGATCTCGATCGGTTGATGCAACGCTATCCAGACCGGAGTGACGGCCCATGACAGAGTTCGATGAGACGCGCGGCGATGTCGCCGTCGACGCATTCGGCGAGGCCGGTGCAACGCGCGTGGTGCGCATTGTTGCCGACACGCGCGCATTTCGCCGCGAGCTGGACGACGCAGAGCGCGCCGGGCGGCGCGTTTCAACGGCCCTGTTCGGCGCGTTCGAACAACTCGCATTCAAAGGCAAATCGCTGAACGACGTGGTGCGGAGCCTGGCGCTCAACGTCTCGCAGATCACGCTCAAAGCCGCATTCGCGCCGCTCGAACGCGGGTTGAGTTCGGCGATCGGCGGGCTGTTGTCCGGCGGACTTGCGGGCGGTCTTGGCTTTGCCAAAGGCGGCGTGCTCTCGGCCGGTACGGCGGTGCCGTTCGCGAAAGGCGGCGTGGTGTCGAGCCCGATCGCGTTTCCCCTTGCCGGCGGGCGCACGGGCCTCATGGGCGAACGCGGCGCGGAAGCCATTCTGCCGCTGACACGCGGGCGCGAT
>JBOFCQ010000350.1:0-15332 GCA_051646145.1 Hyphomicrobium sp. | reverse complement strand
CTGAACCTGCCGTTGCAGCTCGTCGCCGCGCCGACAAAGCGGGCCAAGGATGGCTTGGCGCTGTCGTCGCGCAACGCCTATCTGTCGGAGAAGGAGCGGGCCATAGCGCCCGATCTCTATAAGGCGCTGACGGGCCTCGCCGACGAACTCGCGTCCGGCGGCGACGTGGCGGCGGCGACCGCCAAAACCGAAGCCGCGCTGCTGGCTTCAGGTTTTACAAAGATTGATTACATCGCCGTGCGCGATGCGGAGAGCTTTGCGGCGCAGGCCCGCGCCGTTCCCGGCCAGAGCCGGCTGCTCGCCGCCGCATGGCTTGGCAGCACGCGGCTCATCGACAATGTGCCAATTGGCTGACAAGGCTCACTCTTTAGCTGTCGATGTGCCACGCGGGCCACAGCGCGGCATCGCGCAGCCGGCAAGCCCCTCGCGGTTGCGGGCGGGCGCCGCTATAAGTCGCTGAGTGAGAGATTCGCCTATCCGGCGCGGTCGCGGACACCTGATGCCGCGTCGCCGGTGCAAACGGCATCGCTCCCATCGCCTGTTCGCCTGAGATGTCGCGCGTCTCCAACCGCCCGAGCGGGGTTCGCATGACACGATCGCAATCCGACCTCTTTTCCGATTTCGAGAGCGTAATGACCGATAAAACGTCGCGTGCCAAAAAGCCGAGCGAGTCATCCGACTATTCCGAAGATCACATCGAGGTGCTCGAAGGCCTGGAACCCGTGCGGCGGCGCCCGGGCATGTACATCGGCGGCACCGACGAAAAGGCGATGCACCATCTGTTCGCCGAAGTCATCGATAACTCGATGGACGAAGCAGTGGCCGGCCACGCCACGTGGATCGAAGTCGAATTGGCGTCCGACGGATTTCTGTCGGTGACAGACAATGGGCGCGGCATTCCGATCGGACCGCATCCCAAGTTCAAAAACAAAAGCGCGCTCGAAGTGGTGCTGACGGTACTGCATGCGGGCGGCAAGTTCGACGGCAAAGCCTACAACACGTCCGGCGGTTTGCATGGCGTCGGCGTCTCGGTCGTCAACGCCTTGTCGGAATTGCTCGAAGTGCAGGTCGCGCGCGATCAACAGCTCTATCGCATGGTGTTCTCGCGCGGCGAACCGCAGACCAAGCTGGAAAAGCTCGGCAGCATCATGAACCGGCGCGGCACGAAAGTGCGTTTCAAGCCGGACGAGAAAATCTTCGGAAAGGGCGCGGCATTCAAACCCGCCCGCATCATGAAGATGGCGCGCTCGAAAGCGTATCTTTTCGGTGGCGTCGAAATTCGCTGGAAGTGCGATCCCGAACTCATCAAGGACGAGACGCCAGCGGAAGCGGTGTTTCACTTCCCAGGCGGGCTCAGCGACTTTCTGACGGCCTCGATCGAGGGCCGCACGCGCGTTGCCAAGGATATGTTTTCAGGCCGGATCGAACGCGATGGCGGACATGGGTCCGTCGAATGGGCGGTGGCGTGGATCAGTGACGAAGACGGGTTCTGCTCGTCGTACTGCAATACCATTCCGACGGCTGACGGCGGCACGCACGAGAACGGTTTGCGGCAAGCGCTCTATAAGGGGTTGCGCGCCTACGGCGAACTTGTTGGCAACAAGAAAGCCGTACAGATCACGTCCGAAGATGTCATGAGCACCGCAACAGCCATGCTGTCGGTCTTCATCCGCGAGCCGGAATTTCAGGGTCAGACGAAGGATAAGCTCGCCACCGTCGAAGCGACACGCATCGTCGAGACGGCCGTACGCGATGCCTTCGATCATTGGCTCGCCGACAGCCCGCAGCAGGCCACAAAACTGCTCGAATGGACCGTCGATCAGGCCGAAGACCGCCTGAAGCGGCGGCGCGAAAAAGAAGTCGGCCGGCAATCGGCGACGCGCAAATTGCGTCTTCCCGGCAAGCTGTCGGATTGCTCGATCCAGCAAGCAGCCGGCACCGAAATCTTCATCGTCGAAGGCGACAGCGCCGGCGGCAGCGCGAAGAGCGCGCGAGATCGCGAGACGCAGGCCATCCTGCCGTTACGCGGCAAGATCCTGAACGTCGCCAACGCCTCGTCAGCCAAGCTTGCTCAAAACCAGTTGCTGAGCGATCTCATTCAGGCGCTCGGCGTTGGCACCGGCGCCAAGTACCGCGATGAGGATCTGCGCTATGAGCGCGTGATCATCATGACCGACGCCGACGTCGACGGCGCGCACATCGCGTCGCTGCTCATCACGTTCTTCTATCAGGAAATGCCCGAACTCATCGAGCAAGGTCATCTGTTTCTGGCCGTGCCGCCGCTCTACAAACTGACGCAAGGCGCCAAGTCGATCTACGCCCGCGACGAGAAGCAGCGCGACGCCTTGATCGCCAAGGAGTTCAAGGCCAATCCGCCGGTCAAAGTCAGCCGCTTCAAGGGCCTCGGCGAAATGAATGCCAGCGAGCTCAAGGAAACGACGATGGACCGCCGCAAGCGGTTGCTGCTGCGCGTCGAAATCAGCGAGACCGAGCGCTCAACAATCGGTGAGACGGTCAACGCGCTGATGGGCTCGAAACCCGAAGCGCGGTTCCGCTTCATTCAAGACCGCGCGGCCTTCGCCAAGGATCTCGACATCTGAGCATAAGCGGCCGACGCATGGATTGTCCGGCACGCGGCCTGCGTCGGGTTCTGGCTCACGGATAGCGGTCTGAGCCGCCGGCCGGCCGCCCGTCGTTTGCAACTTTTTGAGCCCTCGACAGCGCCAATCGTCCGCCAACGTCCGTCTCCGGCCCCGCTCGGGTCAGGCGCGGGCCCCCGCTTAAGCCCTCGGGCCTGCCGCCAACTGGCGTCCGGCCAGGGCAGATAAGCCGCCGTTATAGGGCCAAGGATGCGCGGCCCGGCGTCACGTAACGGTTGTTTTCCTTGCCTCCGGGGTCAAGTTGTGCGAGCACGCACACGTGCCGGAGCGCAGGGGATTGATTCAGGTTTACGAATTTTTTTCCGTCTCCCATTTGGCTTAGCTACTTTTCGGCACTGTCGCCCCTGCGCTCTTGTTCGTTGCCCGCTCGTGCCTCGCCTCCGCGGGGCTCGGCTGGGTATGCAGATGGAGACAATTGCTCTTGGAAACCAAGACGTTCGCTGACTTGGGCCTCTCGCCCAAGGTGCAAGCCGCTATCACCGCCGCAGGCTATTCGACCCCGACCCCCATTCAAGCTGCCGCGATCCCCGTCGCCGTTACCGGCCGGGATGTGCTCGGCATTGCCCAGACCGGCACAGGCAAAACGGCATCCTTCGTGCTGCCGATGATCACCCGCCTGGAAACCGGCCGCGCCCGCGCGCGCATGCCGCGTTCGCTCATTCTGGCGCCGACGCGTGAACTCGCCGCTCAGGTCGAGCAGAGCTTCGACAAGTACGGCATCAATCACAAGCTCGACGTAGCGCTGCTTATCGGCGGCGTCGCCATGGATGAGCAAATCAAAAAGCTCGACCGCGGCGTCGACGTGCTGATCGCTACGCCCGGCCGCCTGCTCGATCATTTCGGGCGTGGCCGCGTCATGCTGATGGGCGTCGAAATCCTCGTCATCGATGAAGCCGACCGCATGCTCGACATGGGCTTCATCCCGGATATCGAGAAAATCTGCAAGCTGCTGCCGCCGCGCCGCCAGACGCTGTTCTTTTCGGCGACAATGCCGCCCGAAATCACGCGTCTCGTGTCGCAGTTCCTCAAAGACCCACAACGCATCGAAGCCACCAAGCCGGCAACGACCGCGACAACGATCACGCAGCGGTTCCGCTATTGCGCGAACGGCGAAGACTGGGCGAAGCGCGAAGTGCTCCGCGATCTCATTCGCAACGGCAACGTCAAGAACGCGATCATCTTCTGCAATCGCAAACGCGATGTCGCGATCCTGCACAAGTCGCTTGCCAAGCACGGCTTCAATGCCGGTGCCTTGCACGGCGACATGGACCAGAAGTCGCGCATGGAGACGCTCGATAAATTCCGCGCCGGCGACATCATGCTTTTGGCCGCGTCCGACGTTGCAGCGCGCGGTCTCGACATCCCCGATGTCAGCCATGTGTTCAACTTCGATCTGCCGTGGCAGTCGGACGACTACGTGCATCGCATCGGCCGCACGGGCCGCGCCGGGCGCGAAGGCTACGCCGCGTCGCTTGTCAGCCCCGATGATCTGAAAGTCGTCAAAGACATCGAGAAGATCACCGGGCAGCCTGTCACGTGGCTCGGCGACGGCCCAACAGACGAAGACATCGCGCAGGGCGGCAAACGCCGCCGTGGTCGCGGTGGACGCGGCGCGCCGGCGCCCAGATCATCGGATCGTGAGGGCGGACGGCGTCCCGAACGTCGTGGCGAAGTTGGTCGTCAGGCCGATGCCGCCGACGCGCGGCGCACGAGCGAAGGCGGCGAACCTGCTGCGGCGGCCGCAACGGCAGCTCCGCGTGAGGGTCATCGCGAGCGCACGCACGCGCCGCGTCCGCCTCGCGCCGAGCATCAGCGCCGCGAACCGAGCGCCGATGCCCTTCAGGAGA
The DNA here is from genome assembly GCA_051646145.1 of Hyphomicrobium sp. GTDB lineage: Bacteria > Pseudomonadota > Alphaproteobacteria > Rhizobiales > Hyphomicrobiaceae > Hyphomicrobium_B. Next base: position 10,825 of record JBOFCQ010000350.1, on the reverse strand, counting down.
CGGCCCCCCAAAGCGGCGCGTCCGAGGCGCGCCATGGTCATGGCGGCCACGGCAGCGGTCAGGGTGGACAGCGCGGGCGATCTGCCCAACCAGCTGACACTTCGGCACAGCCGCCCGCAGCCGTCGCAACGACGCCTGTATCACCTGCGTCGCCGTCACCGGCATCGCAAGCGGACGCCGGCGAACCACGCCGCAACGACCGGCCGCGCCGCGCGGCAGAACCGGGCCGCGAACGCTCTGGCGCTGAGAGAAGCGGCGGACGCTCGGGCGGGCATCACGGGAGCGGACAAGGCGGCGGCGGTGACGCGCGCCGCGCACATGCGCAACCGCCGGGCAAGGGGCTCTCCGATTCCTGGGCCGACCCGCAGGGCGAGAAGCCGGCCCGCGCGCCGCGTCGCGAAGCGCCGCGCAACGCCGAACCCAAGGTCGCCGATGCAGCCTCGCAGAAACTTGGCTTTGCCGAGAACATGCCGGCGTTCATGCGCAAGCCGCCACGTCCGTCAAAGACCCCCGGCCCGCGTTGACGCGACAAACGCGCTTCGACATCAGAGCGGCGCTATTGCGGCTCTGATGCCGGCACTTCGATTGCGACGACGACACATGTCATTCAACGGCGCCGGTCGGATTTCCGCCCGGCGCTTTTCTTTGCAGGCCGCCGTCGTGGCGTCGTTGAAACCGCCACACTGCGCGCGACGGCGAGCGCGTCCGCGCCCCATTGCGCCAAAATATCCGGCTCATCCAGCAGCCACTCTGGCATGCGCCAGTAGCTGTCAACCGTTACCGTTCGCGCTTTCGTTGCGTACATGAACGGCGACATGCCTTCAGCCAAGAACCGTGGCCGTGTGTCATCGGACACTTTCAAATAGACGATGTCATCGTCGAGCAGTGCAATGACGTGACCATCGACATAGAGCCCCGCGCCGCCGAACATGCGTCGGATGCTGACGGCGCCAAGCGGCGCCAGCGCCTCGCGTAGTATCTCAATAAGCGCCGCATCAACTGCCATCGTCGTCTCGCTCCGATGTCGGAAAAATTCCTGACAACTCCAGGTTATCCCACCGCATGATGTTCGCCGTGAGCACCCTTAAATCAATGGTCTTGCGGGGCAGCGCGCGCTCATCGACAATGTCGATCAGCGGCCTCAGCGGCCTGCGATATCGCAATGGGCGGCACAGAACCACGTTCAGCACAATTTTCTTGGAGAGACAGCCATGATCTCGCACCAGGACGAGGACCAGGCCGACGGCCAGGATGACGCCCCGAACGATCTGCCCGCCGCAACTGACCTGCCCCCTGGCTCCGACAGCACACATTCGCCCGCTGAAAGCTGCGACGCTGGCGTCTCACGCCGCAGTCTTCTTCAGGCGTCGGCCACGCTTCTGACGGGCGCCAATTCCGTCAGCCTCGCACTGCCCGACACGGCCGAGGCTGGCGCCGGTGCGGGCGGCGTGACCGTCACCGCTACGGTTGCCGTCTATCTTGCCAAGCTGATGAAGGCCAACGGTTGCGGCGCGATGTTCGGTGTTCCGGGCGCGACGTGCGACCCGCTCTTCGAAGCCGCCGACCGCGAACAAATGTCGGTCGTTGTCACAAGCAGCGATCTTGAAGCGGGATATGCCGCCGACGGCTACGCGCGCCGCAAGGGATTGGGCTTCGTTTCGGTGACCTATGGCGTCGGCACGCTGAGCCTCGTCAACGCCATTGCAGGCGCCTACGCCGAACGCAGCCCCGTCGTCGTCATCAATGGCGGCGCTAATGCCGCCGATCTTGCCAGCCAACGCACCGATGGCGTCGCCTTCTCGCATTCGATCGGCCGCAACACCGATGGCATCAGCATCCACACCGATCTCGCCATCTTCCAGCAGGTGACCGAATGGGCGGAACGCATCAACGACGCCACCATGGTGCCGGCGCGTGCGCGCGCCGCGCTGCAGACCGCACTGCGCACACGCCGTCCGGTCTACATCGAGATCAGCAAGGCGATCTGGAACAGCCGCACCACGGGCCGCATCGATCCCGTTGCCGGTGCGCCGCCCGCATCGGGTAGCGAAACGGAGGTCGCGACCGCCATCGTCAGCGCAATGCGTACCGCGCGTCGGCCCGTGCTGATGCTCGGCATCGAGATCCAGCGTTACGGTTTGGCCGATGCCGCAACGGCCCTCGTGCGCCGGCTGGGCTTGCCTTGGACGACGACGCTGCTCGCAAAATCCGTTGTCTCGGAAAGCACGCCCGGATTTGTCGGAGTCTATGACGGCAGCTCAGCGCCACCCGCAACGCGCAGCGTCGTCGACGGCTCCGATCTGCTGGTGACAATTGGATGCGCGTTCGGCCGGCAATATCGCGATCTCATCGCTGCCAAGAAAAGCGCGCCGTCCAAGCTCATCGAAATCAGCCGCGGCCGCGCAACGATCAAGGGCGCTGCGCCACGCACTGCCGCGCTCGGCCCGCTGCTCGCCGCCCTTAATACCGTGCCATTCACCGCTCCCGCCAATTGGGTGGCGCGCCCCGGTCTCGCCGGTCTGACATTCGATGCGCGGCGGCAATCGATGGCCGCGGTCAGTGGCGGCGCCGATCCGCAATCTGCCGCAGCCGGCGCGGGCGCCCTCTCCATCGATGATGTTATGCGCGTCATCGACGGCGTGCTCGATGCGTCGACGGTGACACTCGTCGATACCAGCCTCAGCATGTATCCGGCGGCCGATCTCAACATTCGCGGACGCGATGGCTTCATCTGCAATGCCGTTTGGCAATCCATCGGCTACACCGTTGGTGCGGCTGTCGGTGTCGCGATTGCGGAACCCGACAAGCGCGTGCTCGTCATCTGCGGTGACGGCGGCTTTCAGATGACGGCGCAGGCACTGTCCACGCTCGCGCGGCGCAATGCCCGTGCGACGGTGCTGGTGCTCGACAACGGCAGTTATGCCATCGAGCAGTACGTCGTTGAGAAGAGCAAGGGCATCGAACCGAATAGCTCTCAGAGTTACTTCAAGAATACGACCGTGCCACTGATCCCGCACCTGGCGCTCAATGGCTGGGACTATACCGCGCTGGCCCGCGCGCTCGGGTTCAGGGCCACCGAAACCGTCGCGACGTCCGCCAATTTACAGCGTGCCATTACCGCGGCCGCAACGCTCAACGGGCCGTCGCTGATCGCGGTGAAGGTTTTGAAGCGCAGCCTGCCGAGCGAATTGTGGCCGTCGTGATGCTCGCACACATCGGCACGCTTAGCAGCCGGCTGTGTTACCGCCAAACAGCCGACGCAGGCGGCGCATGATGGCTTCGGCCGTATTGTCGTTGGCTGTTGCGTTATTCTCGCCGACCTCCCACGTGCCGCCGAGCACGATGTCGCTCTGTCGGCAAAACATGTAGTTCGGGAAATCTTCGCACGATGAACCGCTGAAGAAGTAGTTGTAGCGCGACGGGTCTGGATTTCGGATGCGAACAATCTGGCCTTTGATCGGAATGACTTTGGGATCGTCGGCCAACCGTCCCGCCTCAAGCCCGGTGCAGTTGATGACGATCTGTTCGTCAACCGCGGCGAAGAAGTTCTGGCTGACGCCGTAGCGCGCCAGCATGCCGCTGACGGCACGCCTCTGGCGATAAACGCCGCGATCGTTGAGATCGCGCACCAGACGCGGCATCAAAATGCGCGGGTTGACGAGCCACGTTCCGTATTCGCGGCCCTGAACACTCAAATTCCGGAACGGAAGCGGGCCGCACCGGGGGCCGCGGATGACCGGTCGAACGATATCATTATCGAATCCGCCGATCCCTTCACTGAGCGAGAAGTTGGCGCGTTCCGCGATCCCGTATTGCGACCAGCGCGGACGCAACTGCTCGATCCGCGCCACGGAGCGCCGCAGATACTCCGACATTTCATTGCGCTTTTGCGGGGGGCTGAGGTGACGCCGCCAAATACCGGAGGGCTCGAACTGCCCGCCGGCAACCCACGAGCAGGTTTTCGACAGCTCGATATCCTTGGCATAAATCGTGATCGGCAATCGCTCGAAGCGCCGCTTGATGGCATCCGCTGTCGTCAAGCCGATGATGCCGGTGCCGATGATGGCGACCGACGGGCGAATGTCGCCGCCGCCGAGATCGGCAATGATCTCTTGCACTTTATCGGCGACGACAGACGCGCAGCCAAAGCTCAACGTGATGCCGCCGCCGCCGTGCCCATAGTTATGGATGAGATAGCGCCGTTGCCCGCCCTCGCCGATCGGCAGCATCTTTTCAACACGCACGCCGTCTTCGCGATGCGGACGCACGGCCGCCACCGTGTCGATGATGTTGGCGCGATTATAGATAAGATCGGGAACGGGTCTGCGTGGCCGATTGATCGGTGACGTTGGACATTGTTGCGCCTCGGCGCGCGTCAGGATCGCCGGTGCGGCCATCGCGCCTAAGGCTGTGGCAGCGGCCCGATGCAACAGCCAGCGCCGAGACCGTTCTTCGCCGCTGCCGTTCGACATGGATCCCCCCATCACCGCGCACCATTCGAGGGCGCCGCGTTTACCACGCTACGGCGCGGCCGGGCGTCATGCAATCCGCCTTCCATGAAATTTGCCGGGCGCATCGCGCAAAAAATCAGCAAGACCGACAGACCTTGTTTCTGGCGGAACAGCGCCGGCGTGAACCTTTCTCCATTGTGCAGCGACGGACGGAAACACCCGTCAACATCAACGCAACGGAGATCGGCCATGACCCAGGAATTCTACGGAGAGATCGTCAAATTCCGCCGCGATATCGGCGTCGGCATCATCGCTGCCGAGAACGGCCGCAAATATCGCTTCCAGCGCGGATCGGTCGTGAACCGCAGCGACGACCTCGAAGGTCAGGAAGTTCATTTCATCCTCGGCGATGCGGCCCCCCGCTCGATCGTCGTGCTCGCGGGTTCGCCCTTTGCCGCTTTCGGTGCAACCGCCGGCTGATCGGCCACCAACCCTTCGCCATCCAAGGAGCACGTACCATGACATCGACGCTGCAGCTTGATGACGTTTCGCCTGTCGCTGCCGAAGACCTGCTCTTCGCCTTCGAGCGCGCACTTTCAGCAGGGTTTGGTCTGATGCTCTTCAAGGGGCTCGCCGAAGACCACCTGCGTGCCATCGAGGGCGAACTGTGGTCGGCCTACACCGATGCGCCCGACAAGCGGGTCGCGGTTGCCCTCAGATTTCGCGCCCTGATCGACGTGTTCAAGGCGCGCCGGCTGAAACAGCTTTTTCTCGACGGCGGACTGAAAATTGCGCGGCAGGCCTGCGCGGAGGCGGCGCGTCAGCCGCTCAACGTCCGCTTCGGTTTTAAACCGCAGGCCTTCGTCAACACGCTCGGCCTTGAGAGCGAACCCACAACACGCATTGCAAACGAGAACACCGCGCGCGCGGCGTGAACTCGCGTTCCCCAGGGAACTGCAGGCGGGGAGCCTGCACGCGAGAGTAACGCCCGTGTTCACCACGTTTTACCGGAGGGTTCAGTCCATGGCACACGATGCGAGTTTCACCATCAAAGGCGGCAAAATCGGCATCCTTTTGCTGCACAGACTGTGCGGAACACCGGTCGAGATGCGCTTCGTTGCCAACGGTCTGGCGCGGGAAGGCTATACGGTCGCCTGCCCTAGACTTGCCGGCCACTGCGGCACCGATGGCGAACTGAAACAATCCACCTTCACCGATTGGTACCGCAGCGCCGAAGAAGCCCTCGATGCGCTCCATGCCGAATGCGACGTGGTCATCGCGGGCGGTCTTTCGACCGGCGCCGTGCTGGCCCTGATGCTCGCCGCTAAGAACCCCAAAAAGGTGCAGGCAACCGCGCTGCTCGCCCCGACGCTGTGGCTGAACGGCTGGATGGTGCCCTGGTACGCCCGCCTGTTCCGCATCATCAATACCAAGTGGATGGCGAACCTGTTCTCGTTTCCCCACCATGCCCCGCACGGCATCAAGGACGAGCGCATCCGCGATTTCATTCAGAAATCCCGCGCATCGCGGGGCACCGCCGAGACCGGTCACGCCGTGACGCCGGGCGGGCTCGTGCTCGAGCATCGCCGTCTCGTCAATGCCGTCCGCCGCTTGCTGCCCCAGGTGCGCCAGCCGACGCTGATCGTGCACCCCCTCGAAGACGACTACGCCGGCATGAGCAATGCCACCTACCTGCGCGATACCCTGAAGAGCGACGTCGAACTCGTGGTGCTGGACGACAGCTATCACATCGTCACCGTCGATCGGCAGCGCCACCTCGTCATCGACGCCATCTCGAAGCTCGCCGCCACGTTCGCAAAGCCGGCGACATCGGTTGCAACGCACACAGGTGCGCGCGCTGCCGCTTAATCAACATGCTGTTTTTGCTACGTTTTATAGAAACGCGAGAAATCTCTCACTCTGTTCCTGCTGGAACAGCGCCAAGATCGAAACCAGACCAAATTGATCCTGTCGCCGGAACAACCGGCTCTCAGTTTCAAAGCCAAGCCTGAAGGAGGCTCCAATGACCAAAGCTACCCGCATCCTGGCCGGTCTTTTCCTGGCAACCACCACCCTCACCAGCGCCGCTGAAGCCGGCGGCGTCCGCCTGCAGTTCGGCGGTCCCCTCGGTTCGTTCGTCGCCCGCCCCCACCAGAGCTACGGCGGTTCGAGCTACGCCTACAAGGAACGCCACTGCGCTCCCAAGCGTGCCTACAGCCCCGGCCGGTCTTACGCCGCGGAAGCCGCCGCCCGCCGCGCCAAGCGGGCCCAGATCGCCGAAGCACAGGCCCAGCGCGCCAAGCGCGCCGCCCAGCACAAGGTCGAACTGGCCGAGGCCTCCGCGCCGCGCGCCAAGAAGGTCCGCCACCTGATCGAAACGGTCGAAGCCAAGCGCACGATCATCCGCACGGCGAAGCTGAAGGACGAGACGACGATCTCTGACGCCGCACCATCCATCGTCGTGCCGGAAACCCCGCCGGCCGCCGCGACTGTCAGCGGCACGCAGGCAACCGCAGCCGTGACCCCGGCAACGACGGTCGAAACGGCAACACCCGACACGTCGGTAAAGACGGATCCGGCCGCCGCCCCCGTCGTCACGGCGGCAACCGAACCTGTCGTCGCCGCCGAAACGGTGACCGAACCGGTCAAGACGGAAAAGGCTGCTCCGGCCGCCAAATCCGACGATATCGCGAGCAACCTGAAGCGCGTATGCCGCCGCTTCTCAGGCCTGGTCGGCGCCTTGATCGACGTGCCCTGCGGCGACTGACGCGAGCACTATCGCCTAAAACTTTCACCCCAAGGCAAAGGCTCCACTCCTGTGCCTTGGGGAACTGCGGTCAGACCGCCGGCGGCCGATAGTCGCCACATCAGCAACACGAGCCAAACGTCGACGAGGAGGACGGATATGGAACTCGCAGCAACAGCCCCGGCAAGTCTCGCCATCACGCGTTCGAAGCCCGCCAGCACGCCGCGCCGCAAGAAGCGCAAGAGCGCCGTGCCCATGGTCGTGAAGCTCGCCTACCGCAATCTCTTTCACGATCGTTTGAGCTTCTTCGTCACCATCGTCGGCATCGTGTTCTCGGTGGTGCTCGTGGCCATTCAGACCGGCATCTATCTCGGTTCTGAAAAGAAGATCGCGGCCATCATCGATCAGGCCCCTGCCGATCTCTGGGTCGTGCCGCTCGGCACCAAGAGCTATGACGATCCCTCGCTGCTCACCGGCCGCGAGCGCCACATGATCCTGTCGACACCCGGCGTGCGCTCGGCGGAAGACATGGTTGTGTCGTTTGCCCGCTGGCGCAAGCCGCAGGGCGGCACAACGGCGATCCTGCTCGTCGGCTCTGGCGCCGATAGCGACTACGCCTTGCCGTGGAACATCGTCGAAGGCAGCCGCTCCGCGCTTGAAGCGCCGAGCACGGTCGCCATCGATCAGAGCTACTTCCCGGATCTCGGCATCACTGGCCTCGGCGATACGGCTGAAATCAACGGTGTGACCGTCGAGATTGCAGCAACGACCCGCCGCATCCGCTCGTTCACGACCTTGCCGTACGTCTTCATGACCATCGACGAAGCCCGCCGCTTCACCGGCGCTAATACAGCGCAGGCCACCTACGAACGCGTGCAGCTTGAAGATGGCGCCGATCTCGAAACCGTGCGGACGGAAATTGCAGCACGCCTGCCCGATACCGAAGTGCTGACGCAGGATGAATTCCGCAAACGCAGCCAGGCATACTGGCTGTTCCAGACCGGCGCCGGCGCGGCGTTGATTGCGGGCGCTGTTCTCGGCCTGATCGTCGGCATCGTCATCGTGGCGCAGACGCTCTACGCCAGCACCAAGGACCACATCAACGAATTCGCCACCCTGCGTGCCTTGGGTGCGGGTGCGGGCTACATCGTGAAAGTCATTCTTATGCAGGCGGTACTTTCGGGAATGATTGGTTATCTCGTCGGCATCGCCATGGCTTACGGTGTCATCTACGCCGCCCAGGATACCAAATTGAACGTCGTCATGACGCCGGAGCTTGCCCTGTCATTGTTCGCTGTTACGATCGGCATGTGCGTGTTCGCCGCGCTGTCAGCGATCATTAAAGTGGTTCGCATCGATCCGGCCGTCGTCTTCAGCCGCTAACCGACAACACGCTTGCGAGGATACCGTTATGTCTAAAATCATTGAGCCGGCTGTGATGGTCGAGGCACGGGGCATCGTCAAGATGCTCGGCGAGGGCGAAAACCAGGTCAAGGTTCTCAAGGGTGTCGACCTTGATCTGTGTGCCGGCGAGCTGACCTTGCTGATGGGTCCGTCCGGGTCCGGCAAGACCACGCTGCTCTCGATCCTCGGCTGCATTCTTTCGCCGACGGCGGGCCGCATTTCGATCGCTGGTCAACCGACTGAGAACTTGTCGAAGGAAGGTCTAGCCGAGATCCGCCGCCGTCACGTCGGGTTCGTGTTCCAGTCGTACAATCTCGTGCCGACGCTTTCAGCGGTCGAGAACGTCATGCTTGCGCTCGATCTGCGCGACATCAACGGCGCCGACGCCTACGACCTCGCGGCCGATGCACTCGAACAAGTGCACCTCGGCCATCGCATTGACGCCTCGCCATCAAAGATGTCGGGCGGCGAAAAGCAGCGTGTCGCCATCGCCCGTGCGCTCGCCGGTTCGCCGTCCGTGATCCTCGCCGACGAACCGACGGCCGCGCTCGATTCCGAGAACGGTCAGGCGGTGATGGAATTGCTCGCCGAAGTCGCCAAGGATACCAACCGCGCCGTGCTGGCCGTGACCCACGATCACCGCACGCTGCAGTACGCCGATCGCATCGTGCGTATCGAGGATGGCTTGATCTCGTCGAGCGAGCGGCCTTCGCGGACGCCGGGCGGGCGCGCCGCCGTAAAGCAGGAGGCCGACGCACACTAACGCGCGCGCATTCTGCGCGCGTGAGGTGAGTGCCTCGCGCGTTCCATACTTTCTATTGCGGATTTATCGGATCAGTCGGCGCGCTCGGGCGCCCTCAGTCAGTGCGTATGTTCACCGTCGTGGGAAGGTTCAAGATTGACGCTCTCGCCGCAACCGCACGAACCCTTCTGGTTCGGGTTGTTGAACACGAACTGCGATGACAGCTTGTCGACCTTGAAATCCATTTCCGTGCCGATGAGATAGAGGACCGCCGAGGGATCGACCAACACCACGGCCCCATCCTGCTCAATAATCTCATCGAACTTCCCGACGCTCTCCGCCCAGGTTATGGTGTATTCCATGCCGGCGCAGCCGCCTTTTTTCACACCAATCTTCAAGCCTTTGACACCCGGCTTGTCGGCCATGAGCGCCACCACACGGCGGGCCGCTGCGTCTGTCAGCGTCATCACTTTGGGCATCATGCGGAGAGAGGGCATCGGCGTCGTCTTTCTCTTCTATTCGGCTTGATATGTGGGCACGCAACAGGCACGGCGCAAGGCTAGAACATATTGACGGCCAGACGCGCCTCGTCGGACATTCGGCTCTTGTCCCACGGGGGATCGAAAACGAGGTTGACCTTGACGTGCTGCACACCTTGCACGGTGCTGACGGCAGCCTCCACCCAGCCCGGCATCTCGCCGGCAACGGGGCAGCCCGGCGCGGTCAGCGTCATATCGACGACGACATTGCGATCGTCGTCGATGTCGACCTTGTAGATCAGCCCGAGTTCGTAAATATCGGACGGGATTTCCGGATCGTAAACGGTCTTCAATGCGGCCACGATGTCGGTCGTCAGGCGATCGATCTCTTCCGGATCGAGCGGCACGGACGCAGCTTTCGTGGCCTCGACCGCTGCTTCGCCGACACCCGTCGATTGCGCGTCCGCAACCGCGACGCTGTCCAATGTCTTGCTCTCATCCATAATCGTGATCCTCACGCAAACAGATCGCGCGCCTTGGTGAGCGCCTTGATAAGCGCATCGACCTCGGATCGCGTGGTGTACATGGCGAGAGACGCGCGGCACGTTGCCGTCACGCCAAGCCGCTCCATCAACGGCTGAGCACAATGATGCCCGGCGCGAATGGCGATGCCCGACCGATCGATGATGGTCGCAACGTCGTGCGGATGCAGCCCCTCGAACGAGAACGCCAGAATGCCGCCCTTGCCGGGCGCGGTGCCGTGCATCTTGACGAAGGACAGCGCACTCATCGCCTCGTGGGCATACTGGGAGATGTCGCGCTCGTATTCCGCGATGCGGTCGCGGCCAATCTGCATCATGTAGTTGAGCGCCGCGCCAAGGCCGATTGCCTCAACGATGGCCGGAGTGCCGGCTTCGAACTTGTGCGGGGGCTTGTTGTACGTCACGCGATCGACGGACACCGTTTCGATCATGTCGCCGCCGCCTTCATAGGGCGGCAGACG
>JBOFCQ010000328.1:0-3667 GCA_051646145.1 Hyphomicrobium sp. | reverse complement strand
GCGCCGGCTGAGCGACCTGTCACAAGCCGTTGACGATGTTGCCGACCATCAATGTCAGGTAAGCGCTGATTGCGAGCCAGAATTCCTGATGCGGCAGATATCGCGGAATGCCGACCACGCCGAGTTTGGTGATGAGCGCCAACGACGCCAGCGCCAGCGAAATCAGGAATATGATGATGGTCGGCGGGTTGAGACGCATCTGAGATACCTAAGCGGAGACTTTTCGGCAGTCATCTTGTTCAAGCAGGTGGGCAAGCCTGTTGAGCCCGTTCGTCGGTGCGGATCGCGTGTCGCTCCGGCCGCCGCAGTGATGAAACCGCGCGGCGGCGACACCGGCACGAAGATACGTACACAACATTAGACCATGCGGCGGCGCTAAATCATGGCGGCGTGCTGCCGCGCACGTCGTCGCGCTATAAGCTGCCGCGCGAAACACCGCGCAACCTGCAACGTGAATTGGACGAGATTACAGCGCGCGGGCAGCCTGGGCCTGCTGAGCCTGCGTGCCTGGCGCGGGTGCGACCGAACCTTCAAGCTCCATGATGAAGCGGATCGGACGCGCGTCGGCATCACCCGAATCGCGTGCCGTAATCACGACGAACCGCGACGCGGCGGCGCGCGTATCGATCTCCGTCACGCCCGGATCGTAATTGGCGACAGACGCGACTTCGAAATTGCGGTCGATGCCGGCCAGCGTCAGCGTAATGCGGTCGCCGATGGCGACGGCCTTGGTCAGCGGCGCGCCCGGCTGCTGGCGCATGGCGGACAGCCAATAGTCTTCGGTGCCGGCAACCGGCACGGACTTCGCTGCCTTATGGGCGGCGACAGCGGTCGTCGTGTTCAGGGCATGGGAAAAACTCGACCGCAACAGCGCTTCGGAACTGGCAGTCAGGAGACCGGCGGCCGCCACGAGCGACAGCGCAGCGCAGCCAAACACGGACCGGGCCGTCGGCGCGCGCATGAGGGATATCCGCATAAGTGACCTCCTCCAGTCGAGTTCAGCCAAGTATATGGCGTCTTTATGGGGCGGGGACTAGATGCCTCGCGATAGACTTAAGGCTCTCTCCACCATCATCCGATTTGCGGACGTTTCCAAACTTTAACGCGTCTTGCGCTTGCGCGGATCCGCATAAGCCTCGCGAAGATGGCGGAACAACGCCAGATTGAGCGCCGCCAGTGCCGAAATCGCGGCCATCAGCAGGCCGAGAGCGGCCACTCCGCTAGTCCGGCGATACACTGCGTCGGGGCTCGATGCCGACGAAACGGTTGCGATTTCGACGATGGTGCGGTCGTCGGCGTCCGCCAGGGCCGGCTGGGCCAGCCCGGGCGTAGCCGCCCGTGCCTGAACACTCGCAACGCCGCCGACCACGCCCGGCAGCGCCGACGACGGGTTGGCGCCGAGCGCCACGGTTGCGACCAGAAGCAATGAAAACGCCATCACGGCGTCGCGCAGCGCCTGCCAGCGGCGCACCCGGCCGATACGCGCCAGAGGCGGTATCGCGTCCGCTGCCGGCCGGCCAGTGGCGTACGGCGTGGTCGCTCGGTCGGTTTCGCCCTGTTTTTCGGAGTTCACCATTGCGTGTGCCTCATCTCTCGAAATTCGCCAGCTTTTGAAAGCTGTTAGTATCGAGTTGAACTTGCTATCTGGGCAGTGGTTGGCCCGCATTGTGGCGACACGGAAGCAATTCGCTGAACCCTGGCCGATCCAGGTCGTTCTTGCCGGTATTGTTGCTTTTGCACCGCACGTCGCGCTCGAGGATGTACGTCGATGGAGACGGTCGCGAAGCCCGGCGGAATGCCCGCTTCAAGGCCGGATTTTCCGCATGCCAACCCTGTCCAAAGGTGCGCTTGCGGTCGCCAGCACTTGGGCGTAGCTTCCGCGCCGCTTATTTCGCAACCGCGAAAGGAAAGCGCCGCGTCTCGCTGGCACCTCAACTTCACACATCAGGCCGCATCCCATGGGCTTCATCGCCGATAGTCTCAATCGCATTCAGCCGTCGGCCACGATTGCCGTGTCGACCAAGGCCCGCCAGCTCAAGGCCGCGGGACGCGATATCATTTCGCTGTCCGCCGGCGAGCCCGATTTCGATACGCCGCAGAACATCAAGGACGCGGCCAAGAAGGCGCTCGATGCCGGCAAGACCAAATATACCGACGTCGACGGTATCCCGGAACTCAAGGCCGCCATTGTCGCCAAGTTCAAGCGCGAGAACGGCCTCGACTATAAGCCGTCGCAGGTGTCCGTCGGCACGGGCGGCAAGCAGGTGCTCTATAATGCGCTGCTGGCGACTCTGAACCCGGGCGATGAAGTCGTGATGCCGGCGCCATGCTGGGTGTCCTATGCCGATATCGTCATTCTGGGCGGCGGTACGCCGGTTTTTGCCGAGACGACGCTCGCCGATGGCTACAAGCTGACGCCGGAAGCGCTGGAAAAGGCCATTACGCCGAAGACCAAGTGGTTCATTTTCAATTCGCCGTCGAACCCGACAGGCAGCGCCTATTCGGCCGCCGACATCAAGCGCCTGACCGACGTGCTGCTGCGGCATCCCCACGTCTGGGTGCTGACCGACGACATGTACGAGCACTTGCTCTACGACGGCCTGAAATTCGCGACCATCGTCGAGGTCGAGCCCGGTCTCTACGATCGCACGCTGACCATGAACGGCCTGTCGAAAGCCTATTGCATGACTGGCTGGCGGCTCGGCTATGCGGCCGGTCCCGAAGTGCTGATCAAGGCCATGTGCAAGCTTCAGTCGCAGTCGACGTCCAATCCGTCGTCGATCGTTCAGTGGGCGGGCGTCGAGGCGCTCAATGGGCCGCAGGACTTCATCGCCAAGAACAACGCCACGTTCGTGCAGCGTCGCGATCTCGTGGTGTCGATGTTGAACCAGGCCAAGCACATCGTCTGCCCGAAGCCGCAGGGTGCGTTCTACGTGTATCCGAGCTGCGCTGGCGCCATCGGCAAGACAAGCGCCGGCGGCGTGACGATCAAATCCGACGAAGACTTCGTGACTGCGCTGCTTGAGGAAGAGGGCGTCGCCGTCGTCCATGGCGCGGCCTTCGCCGGCTCGCCGTCGTTCCGCATTTCCTATGCAGCGTCGACCGAAAGCCTCGAAGAGGCGTGCAAGCGCATCCAGCGTTTCACCGGCAACTTGCGCTAGGGGCGGACGAGTACGCGCTCTAGTACACGGGGGCTGGGCATGGACGATTGCGCAGCCGGTGGTTTTGCTGGGCGGGGCCGCTTAAGCGGCGCGGCAAAGCCGGCGGGGCTGCGGTGAAGTTTGCCCGCGCCAAGGACAAGTCTGTCGCCAGGACAAAGGGCTTGCGGCCATGAACGACCAGCCTGGAAACGAAAACGACCGGCCGCGAAACGCGTGCCGGTCGTGTCGCTTGTGGCGCCTCGGCGCCGTTGTGTCTCTCGCGGCCGTTGCCGCGCTCTGGTTTCTGGACGCCCGCTGAGCACTCGCCACCGCCCTGCGGCAGCTCTGCGTTGAACAGCCTTCAGCCGGCCGTTATGCCGTTGCGCCCGTCGCCATGCGGCTGGTCACCCAGCCCCAGAAATTCGCGACATGATTTTGCATCGGCGATTTGTGCTCTGCCGCCGCGAGCACAGGTTGCCAGACGCTCAGTGCCATGGAGGGTTGCGCCGCCGAGATCTGGGCGCGCG
>JBOFCQ010000311.1:0-11110 GCA_051646145.1 Hyphomicrobium sp. | reverse complement strand
GGCGGTCTTGGCCCCATGGCCGGGCAGTGCCTGCACTTTCGCGTCTACGCCAAGGAACCGGTGCCCTATGCGATCGGGCGCTACGTCAAGGAAGTGACGCGGTTGTTTGGTGTCATGGAGCGGCGTCTTGAAGACCGCGATTACCTGGCCGGCGAGTATTCGATTGCCGACATCGCCTGCTATCCGTGGATCGCGCGCCATGACGACCTTGGCCAGACGTTTGGATCTTTTCCGCGTTTGAAGGCGTGGTTCGACCGCGTCGGTGCGCGGCCGGCTGTCCAGCGCGGCATGGCATTTTCAGCGCGCTGATCGCACGTCGCGAGACGACACGCGGGTCTTGCGCGCTCTTGGTCGGCTTCGATTATTTTTCGCCGGACAGACGCGAGGCGTCGACCGGGTTGCCGGTGACTTTCTGATACGCCATGGCGCCGAGGATCTTATTGGACGGGACGTGGCGCAGCGTGCCGGCATCGCCGACGCCCGGCACTGCGTCAGTCTCAGCCTCGGCCGCCTCGGGCATGCCGAGATACGAGGGAGTTTGATCAGCAACGTTCGCGCACGCCTGCAACATGATGGCAAGCGCCAGCATCAGAGTGGTCCGCAACATGGTGTGCCCCGTGACGTCGCGTGCGAGCAGGCGACGGTCTGCGACGCGCCGGGCGCTGGCATTATGCCGAACTCCCGACCGTTGAGAGGCATCCTAAGGCCCGCCAAATGAACCCTGCCTGAACGACTTGGTAAACGCACGTAGCGGTGCCGTCGCGCGCCGGATTTGCACGGCGCGATAACGGCGCTTCCTGATGATGCGCATCAGATCTTCGTTCGCGCAAAATCAGACGCGCGCGATGCAATCTGTTGGCATGGTTAGGGATTGGTTTCGCCAAAAGCTAACAGATCGTCGCCGCCCGTCTGGCGTTGGACGAAATGTGCCGCAATGGCGCATTCCAGTGCAGAAACGCAAGCATGATTGCGGCTTCCTTGCGCAAAATACCGCGCCAAATTTACGAGTTTTCATCTGTGGACTGAGATGGTTGACGTGCCCGCAGCGCAGATGGCGCGAGGGCATGGACGACGGTTCTCATCGTGAGAAGAGCAGCACAATCGCGTGCGCACTCGGCCGTCACAGGAACGTGGAGAAGACGTGTCATGGCGCGGATGGATTTTTCATCGCGTGATATGATTGAGTTCGCAGCCGCCGGCGGTCAGCCGGATGCCCTGTTCGAACTTGGTTTGATGTATTGCACCGGTCGCGACGTCGATGTCGATCTTGTGCAGGCGCACAAGTGGTTCAACCTCGCGGCGACGCGCGGCAACGACGACGCCAAGCGCTATCGCGCCGAACTCGCGCGCGACATGAGCAAGGTCGACGTCGCAAAAGCGCAGAAGATGGCGCGCGAGTGGGTCTCGAAGCCGCACTGATTGACGGTGCAGCATAGGCGCGGGCTGGTGGTCGACACCTTTCAGCCCGGCGTATGTCGCTGTGCTAACGCGATGTTTGAACGCTCGATGTTGTTCAGATGCGTGTGCGCGTCAGCAGTCGTCGAACAGCGACGTCAGGCAGTGCCATGATTTCTTCGCGGCATTGCTGACAGCAGATCCCGCTTTCTCAAGCGCGCTTCCCGCAGACTTGGTCGCGCCCTTGACGGCTTCGCCCGCACCGGCCAATCCGGCTTCGGTATCCGCGGCTCCGCGCTCAACCAATTCCTGGACAGTCTTTGGCGGCTTTTGAGCCGCTTTCGGCTTCGCCTTTTCGACGGCGGCGCCCGGCGCGTCGTCGGCGCCCTGTGCGGCGGGGTCGGGCGTATATTCGGTCGTCGCCTCTGGCGCGGGGACCGGGGCTGGTGCTGGCGCAACCTCAACCGGCTTGTTTTGTGTTGGCGCTGCCGGCGCGGCCGCTGGCGCGGGCACGGTCAGCACATCGTCGCTTGCAGGCGCGCGTGTGATCGTCTCGCCACTTCCCTGGATGCCGGCCCCTTCAGGATCGGACGCGGTTGCCGTATCGGCGGGTGGCGCACCGGATCGGGCCTTCGCTGCGGGCTTTGGCGCGGGCACGGCCGTGGCCGCCGCCGGCGTGTCATCGACATCGAGCGGCACGTCCACCGTGCGCAGTTCGCCGCCGCACGGCGCCGCATGGTTGCGCTGAATGCTGCAACTGGCATGTCCGCCCGACTTGGCAAGCGAACTGATGCACAAGAGCTGTATGGCGCTGCCGCGGGCGCCGGTCGCGCGGCCTTCAAAGCCGCAGCGATAGGACGTGTCGGGGCTCGCGCATACGACGCACAACTCGTCGGCGCGCGCGGCGTCAGACAAGGCCACTGCTGCCAACAGAACGGCCGAGCAATAAGCTGCGGCGTGTCGCGTGCTCTTCGCCATGGCGTGCATCCCAGTTGGCGCGCCGCAAGGAGCGCGTATGAGGCGATCCCGGACGGCGCTTTCAACGCTGACGCTCAGTGTATCAGCGGGGTCGCGGATGGTCGAGACGCCGCTGTGGCGTGCATGCCCGGCGCTTGCCGCAAAAAACAGTGCGACATCAGCCGCGCCGCGGGTTCGCGCGCCTTGCATTCGCGATGCGCGCCGCTTATAGGGGTGGTTCGCCGAACATGGAGATGTGGCCGAGTGGCTGAAGGCGGCGCTTTGCTAAAGCGTTATACGCCGAAAGGTGTATCGAGGGTTCGAATCCCTCCGTCTCCGCCACGGCCTCTGCAATTCATTGATCGTGCGTCGATCCGTGCAGCGGGTGCCATTGATTGGCCGCACGACACGTCGGCACTCATTTTTTTGGAACTCCAGGCGCGCTGATACGTTTCTACACCTTCGGTTTTCGAGCGCACGTTCGGTGTTGTCGCCGATTGCGCGCAAACGTGAAGTGAGGGTGATCCCATGAAACTGTTCTCAACCGTGTCGCTGGCGTCGCTGGCCCTCGCACTCTCCAGCGCGACGCTGAGCTTTGCCGCGAGTGATGGCGAGATCGTTGGACGCGATCCGAAGATGCCGCCGCCAAGCACGTCGTTCATCCCGACGGTGAAAGTGGCGAAGGCCGTAGGCTGGAAAAACGGCGCCATGCCGGTGGCGGGCGCGGGCCTCGCCGTCAAGCGCTTTGCCGACGGATTGGATCATCCGCGCTGGCTGCACGTGCTGCCGAATGGCGACGTTCTTGTTGCGGAAAGCAACGCACCGAAAAAGACGATAGCGCCGAGCTGGAAGGATTGGTTTGCCGGCCTGCTCATGAGCAAGGCGGGAGCCGGCGTCGCAAGCGCCAATCGCATTTCACTGCTACGCGACGCGGACGGCGATGGCATTGCGGAAATCAAGACGGCATTCATTGAAGGTTTGAATTCGCCGTTCGGCATGGCGCTGGTTGGCAGCACGCTCTACGTGGCGAATGCCGACGCGATTGTGCAGTTTCCTTATGCCGACGGTGCGACGCAGATCACCGAGGCCGGCGCGAAGGTGGTCGATCTGCCGGGCGGCCCGCGCAATCATCATTGGACGAAGAACATCATTGCCTCGCGCGATGGCCGCAAGCTGTTCGTTACGGTCGGTTCAAACAGCAACATCGCTGAAAACGGCATGGACGAGGAGGTGCAGCGCGCCGCCATTCTGGAGGTGACGCTTGCAACAAAGGCCGTGCGCGTGTTCGCGTCCGGCTTGCGCAACCCCAACGGCTTGGCTTGGAAGCCCTCGACCGACGAGCTTTGGACGGTCGTCAACGAGCGCGACGAACTCGGCGACAATCTCGTGCCCGACTATCTGACGTCGGTGAAAGACAACGGATTCTATGGCTGGCCCTACAGCTATTTCGGCCAGATCGTCGACACGCGCGTTACGCCGCAAAATCCTGAGCTCGTCGCCAAGGCGATCAAGCCGGATTACGCGCTCGGCGCCCACACAGCATCGCTCGGTTTGACGTTTGCGGACGGCGCGGCGCTGGGAGACGGCCTGCAATCGGGTGCGTTTATCGGCCAGCACGGTTCGTGGAACCGCTCGACGCCTGCCGGTTACAAAGTGATTTTCGTGCCGTTTGCCGATGGCATTCCGGATGGCACTCCAAAGACGGTGCTCAGCGGCTTCCTCGACGCCGACGGCAATGCCAGTGGCCGCCCTGTCGGCGTCGTCGTCGACAAGCGCGGCGCGCTGCTGGTGGCCGACGACGTTGGCAACGTCATCTGGCAGGTGACGTCGGCGACGCAGAAGACGTCGTCGCGCTGAGACATGCCGGTTGTTAGAAAACTTTACGTCGGCGCGGTCGCGGCGTGTTAGCCCGGTGCGCCGACGTCGCTATCGAGAACAGCTCTGATCTTCAAAGCCAGTTCGTTCATCGTGAACGGCTTCTGCAATAATTGAACGCCCGCATCGAGCACGCCGTTATGCACGACGGCATTGCGCGTAAAACCGGTCGTGAACAGCACGCGCAGATCTGGCCGCCGCTTCCATGCTTCTTCGGCAAGCTTGCGGCCGTTTGTTTCCGGCATGACGATGTCGGTGAACATCAAAACAATGCCGGCATTGGCGTCGAGTTCGCGCAGCGCTGCGGTCGCCCCGTCAGCATGGATCGTTGAATATCCAAGATCGCGCAGCATGGCGACGCTCGTCTCGCGCACACGCGGATCGTCCTCGACGACGAGGATCAACTGATCGCGCGACCCGGGCGGAATGCGTGGGGCCGGACGGCCCTGCGATGTTTCAGCGGCAGCGCCCGACGCGATGAAGCGCGGGAAATACATCTTGACCGTGGTGCCATTGCCGGGCTCGGAATAGATCTTGATGTGCCCGCCGGATTGTTTGACGAACCCGTGCACCTGCGATAGCCCAAGGCCCGTGCCCTTGCCCATCTCCTTGGTGCTGAAGAATGGGTCGAACGCTCGCGCGATGATGTCGGGCGTCATGCCGGTGCCGGTGTCCGAAACGGCCACCATCACGAACTGCCCCGCCGTGACCTCGCCGTGTGCTGCCGCATAGGCGTCATCGAGATAGGCGTTCGACGTTTCGATGGTGAGCTTGCCGCCGTCGGGCATGGCGTCGCGCGCGTTGACGCAGAGATTGAGAATGGCATTTTCAAGCTGCGGCGGATCGGCGTGCAGTGTCCACAGACCGCCTGCAAGAACGGTCTCGGTTTCGATCGTTTCGCCGAGCGCGCGCACGATGAGGTCGGACATGCCCGAGAGCAGCGCATTGGCGGCAATGGGCTGTGGCGCCAGCGGCTGTTGGCGTGAAAAAGCCAGCAATCGCTTGGTCAAAGTGGCGGCCCGTGTCGCGCCGTCCATCGCGCCATCGATAAACGTCTGGATGTTGGCATCGCCTTTGGCCAGCCGCTTCTGTGCGAGCCCAAGCGCGCCGATGACAACGCTCAACATGTTGTTGAAATCGTGCGCGATGCCGCCGGTCAATTGACCGATGGCCTCTGTCTTCTGCATTTGACGTACCTTGGCCTCGCCGGCCTCGCGGTCGGCGATGGCGCGCACCAGTTCGCGATTGGTCGCAAGCAATTGTCGGCCCGCGCGGCGTGTCGATAAGATCCAGCCGGCGAGAACGGTCAACGACAAAATGGCGGCTGCGATGGCGCCGCCGATGGCCGCCTGCATGTAGGCGCGGGAGCTCGCAAGGCGCTTATCGATGAGCGCATTTTCGACGTCGCGCATCTCGCCCAATGCAATGCGCATCTGATCCATGAGCGCCTTGCCGCGATGCATCTTGCGAACGTCGAGCGTGCCGGCGCGCGCCTCCTCGATGCGCTGGCGCAAGAGGAATAGCCGCTCGTCGAGCAGCGGGCGAAGTGCGTCGATGCGCTTTTGCTGGTCCGGATTATCGGATGTCAGCGATGCGATGGCGTCCAGTTCGCGTCGCGCGTCACGCGAGCCTTTCTCGTAGGGTTCGAGAAACGAGGCTTCGCGCGTCAGGAGGAAACCGCGCTGGCCTGTTTCGGCATTGGCGGTCGCCAGCATCAAGTTGCCGATGTGATTTTCGACATCAACGGTGTGCACGACCCACGCCATCTGCCGGCGGTATTCGAGGACCAGCCAGGCGGAGACGGCGAGGATGACGGCCAGAAGCACCGCAGCCGCTTCGGGCGCGCGGCTTTTAAGACTTTTCAGCAATGACGATGTCTTCCATCAGCTCGTGCCAATTTCCAGTATATCGAGCAGCCGATACTGTCATTGCAGATGCCGGGCCGCGCGTGCCTGCATGATTAGTTGTTTTTATTGACCCTTCCGCAGTGAAGTGTTCTACTTTGTCGCGGTTGCTCAAAGTGTTATGCGTAAAGGTATGATATGTCTATCGCAAATGCGTTGAGCAAGAATGAGGGTGACATTCACACGTCCGCAAAAACACTGGTCGGTTTGAAGGTCATCGCGGCCGAAGATGAGCCGATGCTTTTGATGACGCTCGAAGACATGCTGACCGATCTCGGCTGTCAGCTTGTGGCGACGGCCGCGACCGTTCCGGATGCGCTGGCCATGGTGAGTGCGACCGAGTTCGACGCCGCAATACTCGATGTCACGCTGGGCCGCGATCAGATCGATAGCGTTGCCGATGCGCTTGCACAGCGCCGCATCCCAGCCGTCATTGCAACCGGCCACGGTGCGCGCGCGGTGGCGCGTTATTCGGAGACGGGCTTTACCGTGATCGAGAAGCCCTACACAGCAGACGCGCTGGCAAAGGCGCTGCTTGCGTCCCTCGCGCGGGCGCATGCATAAGCGCATAGCGCCACACGCCTGACGCTGGAACCTTCAGATCGCTCGCTCGTTTTTCCAGACGGAGCCTCCGTGTTTCGTCGGTGAATCGCGCCGCGTTTGGATGCGCTTTCGGCGATGCGCACACGCTGGCGCACTGATTTCAAAAAGGCAGAACGATCGTGCAGGCCATGCCGTTCAAGTTGCGTTGGGTGTCTCTGATCCTTTTGGATGTCATGGCCGACGGCGGCCAGCCGCAATGACAGAGACAATCTCAAGCCGAGATAACAATCGTTCGTCAAAACCCGCGCCCGCCAAAGATCTCCACGACGGACAGTCGCTGTGGATGTCATCGCCGCGGCGCACCGTGCGCACCAAGACGTTGACATCGGACGCAGCGGTCGACGTGGTCATCATCGGTGGCGGCATCAGCGGCGCTTTATCGGCGCTGACGCTGAGTGCTGCCGGTGAGAGCGTTGCCGTCGTCGATCGCCGCCAGCCAGGCAGCGGCAGTACGCTTGCCAGCACGGCCATGATCCAATTCGAGATCGACACGCCGCTGACCGAACTCGCCGCGAAAATCGGCCGCCGCAAAGCCGAGCGCGCATACCGGCGATCGTTCGAAGCCGTTGCCGATCTCGGCGCGTTGATCCGTGATCACGGCCTTCACGCCAATTGGCAGGAACGCTCTGCGCTCTATCTCGCGGGCAACGCCATGGGGCACCGCGCACTGCAGGCGGAAACCGTGGCCCGGCGGCGGATCGGTCTGCCGTCGACGTATCTCGATGGCAAAGAGGTTGCGGCGCGCTTCGGCATCGACACGACGGGCGCGATCTTTTCTGACGGCGCCGCCGAACTCGATCCGGCACAAACTTCCGCTTCATGCCTCAGAGCGGCGCAGGCCAACGGCGCGACCGTCTATGCCCCGTGCGAGATTGTGGATGTGCAGACTGTCGGACGGTCCATCGAGGCGCGGACGGCGAATGGCCTCAAAATCGTCTGCCGACGCTTGGTCTTTGCCACCGGATACGAGGTTGTCAGCGGCATTCCGCGTTCGGCGTTCGATATCGTGTCGTCGTGGGCGATAGCCACAAAGCCTCTTCCCGCCGACACATTGTGGGAGGGGCGTTGCCTCATCTGGGAGGCGGCCGATCCCTACCTTTATCTAAGAACAACCGCCGATCATCGCATTCTGGCGGGCGGAGAGGATTCAGGCCTTATCGATCCGGCGCGGCGGTCGGCGGCCATCCCGCAAAAATCGCAAAAACTGATCGGCAAGCTGCGACGCCTGCTCGGGAAGCCCGAATTGACGGTCGATTATGCCTGGGCCGGCGCCTTTGCCGACAGCCCGACCGGATTACCGATTATTCGGCCGCACCCTGCAATTCGCGGTGCATTCGTTATTCTTGGATGCGGAGGCAACGGGATCACATTCAGCGTCATTGCAGCCAATATGGCCCGCAGGTGGGTGTCAGGTCGCCGCGACGCAGATGCGGAACTTTTCGATGGCAATCTCAATTTGAATAAGACATAGGAGGTATCGAATATGAACGACCAAGCCCGTGTATGGGATATGATCGATGCCATCGATATCTGCATGTTTGTGACGCATCGCGGTCGCGACATGCACGGCCGGCCGATGTCGAGCATCGGCAAGCGCGACGAAGGCGTGATTTATTTGCTCACTGAGACGGCGGCCGCCAAGGATGATGAGATCGCGTCCGATGGCACGGTTTTCTTGGGCTATTCGAAAGGATCTCAGCATTTGGCTGTTAGTGGCGCGGCCAAGCTCAGCGCCGATCGCGAACTCGTCAGGCGATTGTGGACGCCGGGTGCGCAGGCGTTCTGGCCAAACGGGCCGGATGATCCGAATGTTGTCGCTATAGTCGTTCAGCCGAAGATGTCAGAATATTGGGACGGCCCGTCAGGCGTGATTGCAGGTGTCAAATTTGCATTCGCATTGGTGACGGGAAATGTTCCGGATTTTGGAGATAATGCAAAAGTAGCAATGAAATAGCCAATCGCGGAATTGGCGGGCAATCTCCAATTTTGCGCTTTTTTCCCGCAATAATACTTTTTCTATGCATGGCGATTTGTTTTGTATTGAAGTGCGGTTCAGTATTCGGCCGTTTGCCGAACTCTTTTGTTGGGACGGCCGCACCCAAGTGTGCGGCATGCGCGCGTGTTGTGGCGAGGCGCATGGCCGGCCTTGGGCGCTACCTGTCCGGGCCGCACTGACACGGCTCTCGGCAAAAGGCGCCGATGGGGCGTCTAAGTTTGCGAGCGTATCCTAAAAAACAATATATTATAATATGTTGTGAGGCCTTCCTGTTTCAGGCGCGGGGTGCCGAGCGGCGGTCGCCGACTGTCTTCAAAAATTCGTCGCGCCGATACTAGCGCCGATATGCGTGGCGTGCGCCGCTGGTGCAACGAGATGCCTGATTGCGGCGGCGCGCGCCGGGCAGTAGTCACGGCGAAAGATCTTTTCCGCTACGTCCGCGATGGCGTGGTTCGACCGGCGAGCCGACAGGCAAAATGGCAGACAACAACGAGACGACCAACGATCCGCATTCGGGTGTGCCCGATGATGCCGTGAGTGTCGGTGGCGCAAAACGGCTACCGGAGCGCATGAAACCCGGTCGCATGGACGCGCTGGCAACATTGCCCGTCTTCCTGAAACTCGACGGTAAGCGTGCCGTGCTGGCAGGTGGCAGCGAAGCAGCGGCCTGGAAGGCGGAATTGCTCTCGGCTGCGGGCGCGGCGGTCGACATCTACGCGGAAACCGTGTCGGCTGAAATCGAACACGTGGCCGCGGCGGCGTCGAACGGCACGCTGACAATCCATCGCCGCGTTTGGCAGGCGGACGATTTGGCCGGCGCGGCCATCGCCATCGGCGCTATCACCGATGACGCGGAAGCCGCGCATTTCGTCACCGCGGCGCGCGCGCATGGCGTGCCCGTCAATGTCGTCGATCGTCCCGAATTTTGCGCCTTTCAGTTCGGCGCCATCGTCAATCGCTCGCCGCTCATCGTTGCCATATCGACCGATGGCGGCGCGCCCGTGTTCGCCCAGGCCATCCGCTCGCGCATCGAAGCGCTGCTGCCGGATGGGTTCAAACAGTGGGCGGCGGCCGCTAAATCCTGGCGACGTCAGGGCGATCGTCTCGGCCGCGATATCAGCGCCCGGCGCCGTTTCTGGGAACTCTTCACTGAACGTGCCGTCGCGAACGCCAGTGCGCTGCCGACAGAGCGCGATCTTGATGCGCTCGTCGCCGAGGCCGATGCCATTTCGGGTGCGCGGGGCGCGGAACGCGGCTTTGTTTCGCTCGTTGGGGCTGGGCCCGGTGACGCCGAATTGTTGACACTCAAGGCCGTGCGCGCGCTTCGCTCCGCCGATGTGGTGCTGTACGACGATCTCGTCACGCCGGCGGTGCTGGATTTCGCGCGTCGCGAGGCCCGGCGTATTCTCGTCGGCAAGACGGGTTATGGGCCCGCCTGCAAGCAAACCGAGATCAATGCCTTGATGGTTGAAGAAGCGCGCCACGGTCGTCGTGTCGTGCGCTTAAAATCGGGAGATCCGATGATCTTCGGCCGTGGCGGCGAGGAGATCGCGGAACTTGAAGCGGCGGGCATTGCGTTCGAGGTCGTTCCTGGAATTTCAGCGGTGCAGGCCGCCGCTGCCTCATTGCAGGTGTCGCTGACGCATCGCGATCACGCCAAGCGATTGCAGGTCGTCACCGGTCACTCGCGAGAAGGCCGTCTGCCGTCGCATCTCGACTGGCAGGCCCTTGCAGATCCGACTGCAACGACAGCAGTCTACATGGCGCTTCGCACGCTGCCGGAATTGCGCGCCAAATTGCTCGATGCGGGATTGCCGGGCACGACGCCGGCCTGCGCGCTGTTCTCGATTGCGCGCTCCAATCAGACCGTGGTCGTCAGCACGGTCTCTGATCTTCCTGACGCTATCGCGCGCGCGCGGGGCGATGGACCATGCCTCGTACTGATCGGTGCGGCCCTTAGCGCCGCGCGCGTTTTCAAAGTGGCCGTCGAAGGTGTGGATAGCGGCAGCGTGGTGTCGTCCGCTGATTAGTCGAGGTCGTTCTGCGTTGCGCGACCTTGCGGCTTCTCGCGACAGCCGCGATGCGCCGTGCTGCGCGCCGATTTCCACAATTTGAGAGAGCATCATTAAGAATTAAACAACTAAAGATTGCAACACTGCGCGCTCGTCGCGTCGTGCGGGCGGGCATGGTGTGCCGGCGCTGCGCCGCGACCTGCCGCGGCATGTTTCGCTTCTCGATGTTGCTCGACATGTCCTGTTCGGAGCAGAGGATGCCACGGTTTTCTCCATGGATGGCGTGGCCTGAGCGCGCAATGCCAGCACGTGCGGTCGCAAAGCCGGACTTCTGCGGCTCCATCGGCGCGCGGCTGTATGTTGCCGCT
>JBOFCQ010000306.1:0-10245 GCA_051646145.1 Hyphomicrobium sp. | reverse complement strand
GGTCGGTCCGAACTGCGTCGGGTTGACGAAGATCGAGACGACGACGCGATCCGCCTTTTTGCGCGCGCGCTTGACCAGCGAGATGTGGCCGTCGTGCAGCGCGCCCATGGTCGCCACCAGCGCGATCGACTGCCCCTTGGCACGCCACTTTGCCGTGTGCCGGCGCAACTCTCTGACCGTACGTACTGTTTTCAGCGACTGAGCCAACTGTGCACTCCGCGCGATATGACGGCCTGCCAAGGGCCTGTTCGGCGCGAGTGGTGCGGCGGAAGGCCGTGGCCGTCAAGGGGGCTGTGCG
Source organism: Hyphomicrobium sp. (assembly GCA_051646145.1). Classification (GTDB taxonomy): domain Bacteria; phylum Pseudomonadota; class Alphaproteobacteria; order Rhizobiales; family Hyphomicrobiaceae; genus Hyphomicrobium_B. Next base: position 9,947 of record JBOFCQ010000306.1, on the reverse strand, counting down.
CCGCGTGAGCGCGAATGCGCGATTCGCATCGCCCGCTGCCCGCGCGCGGCGATACGAGCCAGCGGCCGTTCGAGCGGAGAGGCGACGCGTGGTGCGGACTTCTGCTAAGCTCTGCGGGTTCGTCGAATCGTGTGCCTGCGTCCCTACCCCATTCCGCCCGGAGACAGCATGGTTGCCGCTTTGAAGCGTGAACACATTTCTGCAGCCCATGCCTTGCCGCCGCGCGACGAGATCGCCGCGCATCATCTGATCGACGAGCATCGCCTCGTCGGCGGCCTGATTGAGCGCGCCGTGTTCAGCGAGGACGAGCGCCGCCGCGCAACCGATGTGGCGCGCCGCCTCGTTCACGCCGCGCGCGCCAACAAGGGCAATCACGCCGGTATCGACGCCTTCATGCAGGAATACGGTTTGGCGACCGACGAAGGCGTGATGCTGATGTGCCTCGCCGAGGCGCTGCTGCGTATTCCCGACAGCGAAACGATCGATGCCTTCATCGCCGACAAACTGGGTGACGGCGCATGGGAAAAGCATCTCGGCCATTCCGACAGCCTGTTCGTCAATGCGTCGACCTGGGGCCTGATGCTGACGGGGCGCATCGTCAAGCTGCGTGAAGCGAAGGGCGCCAATCCGCTGCAGGCGATGAAGCGGCTGCTCGCGCGCTCTGGCGAACCCGCGATCCGCCTCGCCATACGCCAGGCGGTGAAACTGCTCGGCGATCAATTCGTGCTCGGCACGTCCATCGAGACGGCGCTACTGCGATCGAAGCCGCTCGAAGGCAAAGGCTATCTCTTTTCTTATGACATGCTCGGCGAGGCGGCTCGCACCCCGCGCGACGCCGAACGCTATTTCGAGCGGTACATGTCGGCCATCGACGCCGTCGGCAACGCCGCTGGCCCGATGCATGGCATCAACCGCGACGCGATTTACGCGCGCCCCTCGATCAGTGTGAAATTGTCGGCGCTGCACGCGCGCTTCGAGCCCGGCAAGGAAGGCCATCTGGTCAAGGAACTGAGCCCGAAGGTTCTCGAACTGGCGCGCGCCGCGCGCGCCAAGGGCATCGGCCTCACCATCGATGCGGAAGAGCAGGACAGGCTCGATCTCACGGCCGAACAGTTCGGACAGACGCTGCTCGACCCCTCGCTCAGCGATTGGCATGGCCTCGGTCTTGCCGTGCAGGCGTACGGCCGCCGCGCCGTGCCGCTCATCCGCTGGCTGCGCCGTGTCTCCGAGCAATCCGGCAAGCGCATTCCCGTGCGTCTCGTCAAAGGCGCGTACTGGGACAGTGAAATCAAATGGGCGCAGGAACGCGGCCTCGCCGACTATCCGGTGTTTTCGCGCAAGCTCTACACCGACGTCTCCTACCTCGCGGCCATGCGGTTGCTGATCTCGAACCCTGAGTCTTTCTATCCGCAATTCGCAACGCACAACGCGCATACCATTGCGTCAGCGCGTATTGCCGGCGGCAATGTCGCCTTCGAATATCAGCGCCTGCACGGCATGGGTGAAGCGCTCTACGACGAATTGCTGTCGGATGAGACGACGACGCGCCCGTGCCGCATCTATGCGCCGGTCGGCGGGCATGAAGATCTTCTCGGTTATCTCGTGCGCCGGCTATTGGAGAACGGCGCGAACACGTCGTTCATCAATCGTCTCGCCGACGAAGAAACGCCGGTCTCCGACATCATCGCCGATCCGGTCGCGATCGCGGAAGCGGAGCGTGTCGCGGGCGAGCGCAAGGCGCTGCTGGTGCGCCCGCGCGATATCTTTCTGCCGGAACGCAAGGCGAGCGCCGGATTGGCGCTGACGGAGCCGAGTGTGCGCGGTCCGCTCATCGCCGAGATTGCGCGCATTCTGAAAACGCCTTTCGCGGTCGGGGGCATCGTCAACGGCATTGCCGATACCGGCGGCGATGCGGCCAAGCTGCTGCTGTCGCCGCATGACCGGCGTGAGCGCGTTGGATCGGTGCGCCTGACGACGCCGGCGCAACTCGATGCGGCACTTGCGAGCGCGACATCGGCCGCGTTCAAATGGAACGCGACGCCGGCCGCCGAACGCGCGCGCATCCTCGAACTTGCAGCCGATCTCTTCGAGCGCGATCACGCGGTGCTGATGGCGACGCTCGTCCGCGAAGCCGGCAAAACGCTGGAAGCTGCGCAATCGGAAGTGCGCGAGGCCGTCGATTATCTGCGGTATTATGCAGGCGAAGCGCGCCGCCTCTTCTCCGAGCCCGTCCGGCTGAAAGGTGTGACAGGCGAAACCAACACACTGATGCTCGCTGGCCGCGGGCCCTTCGCCTGTATCGCGCCGTGGAATTTCCCGATCGCCATTTTTACCGGTCAGATCGCGGCCGCGCTTGCTGCCGGAAATCCTGTGATCGCGAAAGCGGCGGAGCAGACGCCGGTCTCGGCGTTTCTGGCCGTCAGGCTGCTGCACGAGGCCGGTGTGCCGGTCGACGTGCTGCATCTCGTGGCGGGCGCTGGCAAGCTTGGCGAGGCGCTCGTCAAGGACCTGCGCATCAAGGGCGTTGTGTTCACCGGTTCCAATGATACCGCCTGGGCGATCCAGAAATCTCTGGCTGACCGGCGCGGGCCGATCGTGCCATTCATCGCCGAGACCGGCGGGCTGAACGCCATGATCGCCGACAGTTCAGCGCTGACGGAACAAGTGGTGCGCGATGCCGTGCGCTCGGCATTCGACAGCGCCGGGCAGCGCTGTTCTGCAGCGCGCGTGCTGTTCGTGCAAGACGATGCAGCGCCGCGATTGAAAGCCATGCTGGCGGGCGCCATCGAGATGCTCGATTGCGGCGACCCCTTGAACTACGCGACCGATATCGGCCCCGTGATCGATGAGGCCGCGCAGGACGTGCTTGAAGCGCACAAAGTGCGCATGGAGCGCGAGGGCAAGGAGATCATCGATCTGGCCGTGCCCGAGCACTGCCGTGCCGGCACGTTCGTAACGCCGGCGCTGTACGAGATCGACCGCTTGAGCCGGCTGGAGCAGGAGGTGTTCGGTCCCGTGCTGCACATCATCCGCTATGGGCGCGATCAGCTCGATATGGTCATCTCCGCCATCAACGCCACGGGTTACGGGCTGACGCTCAGCCTGCATTCGCGCATCGAAAGCGTGGCCGATCGCGTTGCGGAAACGGCGCGTGTCGGCAATCTGTATATCAATCGCAATCAGATCGGTGCCGTCGTCGGCGTGCAACCGTTCGGTGGCGAAGGGTTGTCGGGCAGCGGGCCAAAGGCCGGCGGTCCCAATTATCTGCTGCGCTTTGCAACCGAACGCACGCGGACCACCGACATTACGGCGACCGGCGGCAATTACACGCTGCTGTCAGGCAAGGATTGAGCCGCTTATTCCGCGGACATCACGAAGCAGTCTAGGCCATTCTTGCGCAACTGCTGACAGGTCTGCGCTGCGCTCGTCGCGTCAAAACCGCGATAGCGCGCGCGGTAGATCTGGCGGCCGGCCTTGTTCACCGGATGCGTGACGCTGGCGTAATTCGCGAGCACTGGGCCGGCCTTGGCGTTGGCATTGGCGAGTGCGCGCTGCGCATCGTCGACGGTCGCATAAGCGCCGATCTGGATTTCGAACCGACCAGGCATCGCTGCATCTGGCGCGTCATCCGCCGACGCTGCACCAACCGCCGTCGGCGTCAGCGACGCGACGCGCTGGGCGCGGGCCGGTTGACCTTTGAGGCCGGACGCCTGAGCTTCGAATGTCGATGGCGGCGTTGCGGGCAGGGCAGCAGCCACGCGTGCGGCAGGCTTGCCGGGCGAGGATGCGCTGCTTGCGATTTTCGCCGCGCTGGTAGCAGGCTTCGTCGCGGCTGCACTGACGGGCTTTGCAGCCGGCGTCGTGGGTCTTGCCGGCGTCGTTGTCGCCTTGGCAATCGATGCCGTGCGCACCGGCTCGGGCACGTCTGCGGCGGACGGTGTCTCGGGTGTTGCGGCGGCTTGCGGGGCCGCCGCCTTTGTGGGCGTTTGCTCCACGTCGGCGACGTCAGGGCCGCCAAGGCGCGACATCAGGCCGGACAACGCGTCGGACTGCGGGGCGGCGGGGCCAGTGCTGATCGCCTCTGCCATCGCAACCTGTGTCGGCGCGGTTTTGGCGACGATCGTTTCGTTGACGGCGGCAGCGGGATCATTCTTCGGCGTCGAGAACAGATCGGCGATCGAGCGGGCGGCCGGCGAAAGATTGGCAAGCGACGGCGCGCGCGCCGTTGCAATCGTTTCCGGCGTATCGGCGGATTCCATGTCCGTCGTTTCGTCGACGGTCGGCTGCGTCGTGCGCGGCGCCACCATGACACGGCGCACCTTGGCGACTTCGACGGGCGCGGGCGCTGTCGCGGCAATGTCGTTTTCGTCCGTTGCGCTCGGCGCATCTGTCGGTGCCGCGGGCTGCTCAATCGCGGGCGCGAATGCCGGTGCCGGTGTTGCTGTCGGTGCTGCCGTCGGTGCTGCGGCCGGCGTAACGGCGCGGGCCGCCGTGACGGGCTGCGCCGTCGGACGCAGCGCTTTCGCAGCAGCCTGCAACGGCGCCGGAATTTTCTTGGTGGCTGGAATGCCAGCAGCGGCGCTCGGCAATGACGCTGGCGCGGGCATCGGCACGGGCTTCGCAGCCGGCGCGGCCACGGCAAGCGCCGCGACGATATCCTGCCCGGCGGCCTTTTCGCGCGGAACAGCTTTTGCCGGCGCGCGCACCGCGAGCTTCGGCGCACCCTTGAGACGGGCGATGAGAGGCGCAACAGGGCGGCGCGTCTTGGTTGTTGCACCGCGTGCGATGGCGCGCGTCAGAAGAACGCGCATTTCGCCGTTGCGCGTCGCGGCACTCGCGCCGCCGAAAACGGCGCCCACGATGTGCTTGCCGCCGCGACGGACCGACGAGACGAGATTGAAGCCCGACGCGCGCGTGTAACCCGTCTTGATGCCGTCGATGCCGGCGAACGAGTTCATCAGCGTATTATGATTGCGGTAGGTGGCGCGGCCGAACGAGAACGAGCGCGTCGCGAACAGCAGGTAGTGCTGCGGAAAATGATCCTGCAGAGCAAGCCCGAGCGTGATCATATCGCGCGCCGTCGTCACCTGATCGGGATCAGGGAGCCCCGATGGATTTTCGAAGTTCGTCTTCGACATGCCAAGTTCGCGCGCCTTGGCGTTCATCAGGCGGACGAAGTTTGCCTGCGTGCCGCCGATTTTTTCGGCCAGCGCCACGGCCACGTCGTTGGCCGATTTGGTGATGAGCGCGCGGATGGCGTCGCCCGCGGAAATTTCCTCGCCCGGATCGAGATCGAGTTTGGAGGGCGCGACGGAGGCCGCTTCCTGGCTGATCTTGACCGGCGACTTCATGGTCATGCGCCCGGCTTCGATGGTCTCGAAGGTCAGGTACAGCGTCATCATCTTGGTCAGAGAGGCGGGATGGCGCAGTTCGTCGCCGTTATCATTGTGGAGAACGGCACCGGAATTGGCGTCGATCATCATCGCGGCATGACGCGCACCACGGGCCTCGGCCGGGTGCGATACCCCAAGCAACAGGGCCGCACATGCCATCAAGCACGCAAAAACGGTGGAACGCCGCAACAACACGCCTAACCCTCTGGTACCCCGAAACCCGCCTTGGTGGCAGTTGTCCGAGGCCGTCTCACTCACTCGGCTTGCGGTTCGAAACACGGTTCCGCAATGCCGGGCCCATCCCGTCGTACCGGGACGAAAACATTGATTTAGGGCACCTTTTGGGCGCCACGGATGCCGAACGATGACATCTCGATGGCGGCAGTATTAACCGAGTTCGTCCAATTATCGGTTAAGCGGCATGGTAAACGGCCGCTTAACGTGGCGGTCCGTCTGCCGCGTAAGCACAGCGGGTGCCGCATATTGCAAGCGTCTGCCGAGTGGCGCAGCATGCGCCGTGTGGCCGACATCCCGTCCCACATTGGCTAAGTTCTGACGTGCGACAGGAGACGTCGGCCGGACGACGGCGCGGTGAGGGAACGACTGTGAGGAGGCACTCATGATCCATTCGTTCGACGACATGCAAAGCTTCAACAGAACGTCGCTGGCCGAGGCGCTGCGTTTCTGGAGCAGCATGCAGCGCGATTGGCAGGCGATCACCGCCGCAACCGGAGATTTCACCACCGCGACTTTCGAAGAAGGCGCGGCCGCACTCGTGCAAATCCTCCATGCCGGGTCTCTTGAGACCGCCTTCGAGATCCAAGCCAATTTCGCGGCTCAGGCGGCGGAGCGCTATTTCCGCCATGTCGATGCCTGTAGCCAATTGACGGCGCGGCTTGCGGGAGATGCCCTGAGGCCCGTCGATACCCTTGCCACTTGGCACTAACCGGGCACGAACGGGAGACGGCGTGTCCGGCGCGTGCGGCTGAGGGAGCGCGCCATTGGCAACAATCGTGCCGTTTTGGCGTGCAAACTGGGCCCCCTGGGCGTTGCGGTGGACCATCGAACGCATCCGCCCGCTGCCGTGCATTTCAGCATGCTGGCGCGGAACTAACCGAATTGTAACCCCGCAGCGTCGGGACTTATCGCTATGTCAGGTCGCTGACATGGAGGCCGGTCAGGTTCGTGCAAGATTCGGTCCGTCTGCATGCGATAAGGCGCGCGGAGTCAGGTGTGACTGAGGCGCCGCGTTCGATATAAATGCGTCGTATGCGCGACGCGGTGCGAGGGGACTTGCGTAAAGGTTACGTGGATACGATGTTTGCTAAGTCGCGTCGGCAGCCGCCGGCGCATGGGACAATAAAACGGATGGCGATGCAGACGACCAGGCGTCCCGCAATTGAGGTTGGCCGATACGTGGTGACGATGGCTGGCCGCAAGGGTGGCGACGACAATGGCGACCGACAGAACGGTAGCGATGACGATTCGCGTACCGGCATCGTGACCAAAACACGCCCAAAGACCAAGAAGCCCAGCCTTTATAAAGTCCTACTGTTGAACGACGATTACACGCCGATGGAATTCGTCGTGCTCGTGCTTCAGCGTTTTTTTGGCAAGGGCCAGGAGGAAGCGACTCGCATCATGCTGCACGTCCATCAGAAGGGTGTCGGCATCTGTGGCGTCTATACCTATGAAGTCGCTGAAACCAAGGTCACCCAGGTCATGGATTTTTCACGACAGCATGGCCATCCTCTGCAATGCACCATGGAGAAAGAGTAGACACGCATGACCTCTCTCTCGAAGAACCTCGAAGGTTCCCTTCATCGCGCTCTTGAGTATGCCAACGTTCGCCGGCACGAGTTCGCGACCCTTGAGCATCTCCTGCTCGCGCTCGTTGACGATCGCGATGCCGCCGCTGTCATGCGTGCGTGCTCCGTCGATATCGAACAGCTCAGAAATCGCATCGTCGAATATCTCGACACGGAACTTGCGCCGCTGGTTTCGAAATCGGCGCGCGATGCGCAGCCGACGAATTCCTTCCAGCGTGTCGTGCAGCGCGCGATCGTGCATGTGCAGACATCCGGCCGCGAGGAAGTGACCGGCGCCAATGTGCTCGTCGGCATTTTCTCCGAACGCGAAAGCCATGCTGCCTATTTCCTGCAAGAGCAGGACATGTCGCGCTTCGACGCCGTGCAGTACATCGCGCATGGCATCGCCAAGCGGCCGGGCATGTCGGAGCCGCGCGCGGTGCGCGGTGTCGATGAGGATCAGGCCGGCGAGGGCGAAGAGAAGAAAGCCGGCGACGCGCTTTCGACCTACTGCGTGAACCTCAACAAGAAGGCGCGCGACGGCAAGATCGATCCGCTGATCGGGCGCGAGCAGGAAGTGCTGCGCACGATCCAGGTGCTGTGCCGCCGGCAGAAGAATAACCCGCTCTTCGTCGGCGATCCAGGCGTCGGCAAGACGGCGATTGCGGAAGGCCTCGCCCGCAAGATCCTGCGCGGGGAAGTGCCGGACGTCCTCAAGAACTCGACCATCTTCGCGCTCGACATGGGCGCGCTGCTGGCCGGTACGCGCTATCGCGGCGACTTCGAAGAGCGGCTGAAGGCCGTGATGAAGGAAGTTGAGAACTACGACGGCGCCATTCTGTTCATCGATGAGATCCACACCGTCATCGGTGCGGGTGCCACGTCGGGCGGCGCGATGGATGCGTCCAACCTGCTGAAGCCGGCGCTGCAGTCGGGAACGCTGAAGTGCATCGGCTCGACCACATACAAGGAATACCGCCAGCACTTCGAGAAGGATCGCGCGCTGGTGCGCCGCTTCCAGAAGATCGACGTCAAGGAACCGACGGTCGAGGACACGATCGAGATTCTGAAGGGTCTCAAAACGGTTTTCGAGAACTATCACAAGCTGAAGTACACCAACGAGGCCATCAAGGCGGCGGTGGAGCTTTCGGCCAAGTACATCCATGACCGCAAGCTGCCCGACAAGGCGATCGACGTGATCGACGAGACGGGCGCCTCGCAGATGCTGGTGCCCGAGGCGAAGCGCAAGAAGAAGATTACCGTCAAGGAAATCGAGGCGACCGTCGCCACCATGGCGCGCATTCCGCCAAAGACGGTGACCAAGAGCGATGCCGAGGTTCTCGCCAATCTCGAACGCGATCTGAAGCGTCTCGTGTTCGGTCAGGACGCCGCCATCGGTGCCTTGTCGAGCGCGATCAAGCTGGCGCGGGCAGGTCTGCGCGAACCGGAAAAGCCCATCGGCTGCTATCTGTTCTCAGGCCCGACCGGCGTCGGCAAGACCGAAGTCGCCAAGCAGCTGGCGCTGCTGATGGGCGTTGAGCTTCTGCGCTTCGACATGTCGGAATACATGGAGAAGCATACGGTTTCGCGTCTGATCGGCGCGCCGCCCGGCTATGTCGGTTTCGACCAGGGCGGTCTGCTGACCGATGGCGTCGATCAGCATCCTCATGCCGTGCTTCTTCTTGACGAAATCGAGAAGGCGCATCCAGATCTCTACAACATCCTGTTGCAGGTGATGGACCACGGCAAGCTGACCGATCACAACGGCAAGTCGGTCGACTTCCGCAACATCGTCCTCATCATGACCACCAATGCCGGCGCGTCCGACATGGCCAAGCCGCCGATGGGCTTCAATCGATCGAAGCGCGAGGGCGAGGACATGGACGCCGTGAACAAAATGTTCACGCCGGAATTCCGCAACCGTCTCGACGCCGTGGTGCCGTTTGCCGGTCTGCCGCCGGAGATCATCGCCAAGGTCGTCGAAAAGTTCGTGTTCCAGCTCGAGGCCCAGCTTGCCGATCGCGGCGTATCCATCGAGATGTCGGATGAAGCGGTGCGTTGGCTCGGCGAGAAGGGTTACGACGAGAAGTTCGGTGCCCGTCCGCTGGCGCGCGTCATCCAGGAGTTCATCAAGAAGCCGCTCGCCGAAGAGTTGCTGTTTGGCAAGCTGGAGCATGGCGGCACGGTGAAGATCCTGGTTGCGGGCAAAGGTGACGAGCGGTCGCTGGTGTTCGATTACATCCCCGCCGATCCGTCCAAAAAGCGCTCGAGCGAGGATGACGACGACGACGCTCCGCAGCCGGTGCTGGTCGACGCCACGCCTAAAAAGGCGCTGCCGTCGCCACGGGAAAAGAGCGACAAGCCGCGCTCGTCAGGCGCCGTTCCGCCCGTGCCACGCAAGAAGAAAGACGATTGAGGGCAGAGCTGTTCGCCGCGCTTGCGGACTTGAAAACTGAAGAACGCGCCGCGGGACACCGTGGCGCGTTCCGGCTTTTGGGGTAGCGCCAGTTCTAGGTTTAGGCGATCAGCAGCGGCGTCTTGTGCACGAATGCTGTGTCTGCGACCTGCTTGACGAGGAAGTCGCCAACGTCGGCGCGCGAGATGAAGCCCGACTTCCAATCCTTGCGGTCTGCAAGCGCCTGATAGCGCCCGGTCAGCGCACCGTTGGTCAATCCGCCAGGCCGCACGATCGTCCACTCGAGCCCACTCTTGGCAATGATGTCTTCGGCGATGTCCTTGTCGCTGT
>JBOFCQ010000294.1:0-1639 GCA_051646145.1 Hyphomicrobium sp. | reverse complement strand
GCGCCGGCGTCGTCGTTGCCCGCGCCCGACATTTCGGATGCCGCGCCGGCGTCGTCGCGACTTTCGCCAGCTTCCGCCCGGTCGCTGTCGTCGGGCTGGTCGTCGGCGCGTTCCAGCAGCGGGTTGCGCTCAAGCTCCGTCTCGACGTAGGCCTGCAGATCGACGCTCGACATCTGCAACAGCTTGATCGCCTGCTGCAGTTGCGGCGTCATCACCAGGGACTGGCCCTGGCGGAGTTCGAGACGCTGGCCTATCGCCATGGTGATCCCTCAAGCCTCGTCACAAGCTGAAGTCGGCGCCGAGATAATAGCGCCTGACATCGGCATTGCTGACGATTTCATCGGGAGTTCCCTCGGTCAGGACCTGGCCCTCATGGATGATGAGGGCCTTGTCGATGAGCTCAAGGGTTTCGCGCACGTTGTGATCCGTAACAAGCACCCCGATTCCCCGAGCGGTGAGCTGTCGCACCAGCTTGCGAATATCACTGATCGCAATCGGATCAATCCCGGCGAAGGGCTCGTCGAGGAGCATGAACTCGGGGTCGGCGGCAAGGGCGCGCGCGATTTCCACGCGGCGGCGCTCTCCGCCAGAGAGCGCAACAGCCGGCGAATGCCGGAGGTGGGTGATGGTGAACTCATCGAGCAACTCACGCAACTTACTGTCGCGCTTGGCCTTCGAGCTTTCGGTAAGCTCGAGGACGGCGCGAATGTTTTCCTCGACCGTGAGCCCGCGAAAGATCGAACTCTCCTGCGCCAGATATCCAATTCCAAGCCTCGCCCTTCGATACATGGGCAGGTGGGTGATATCGGCACCATCGAGGCAGATCGTCCCGCTGTCGGCGGCAATCAGTCCCGTGATCATGTAGAACACGGTCGTCTTGCCGGCGCCATTGGGCCCGAGCAGTCCCACGGCCTCCCCGCGCCTGACGGACAAGGAGACATCGCGCACCACGGGCCGCCGCTTGTAGGACTTCCGCAAGCCCTCAACCACCAGTCCGGGGCGCTCGGACAATGCTCCCGTTCCGCCGCCGGGATCGGCCAGCTGAGCAGCACTCCGCTGGGATACCGGTTTTGAGGGTTGCCTTGCCATCACCACGTCTTCGTCACGCGCCAAGCGAATGTCCACCGAATAGGTTTAATTTTGGATAAAGCACGTTCATTTCGGCAAGAAACTGCCTTTCACCCGGCCACCCGTCATCTCGATCTTGTTGGTATCGAGATTGGCGCGGAGTTCCTTGCCGGTCAGCACCGTCGAACCCTGCACCAGCTTGACGTTGCCACCCACGACCAGGGTATTGGCCTGGGGATCGAATTTCGCCCAGTCGCCGGTGATGGTTTCCCGCGACGTCTTGATCGTGACGTTGCCCTTGGCATCGAGGTCGGTAGCGTCGGTCTTGGAGGACCCGTCGGGCTGTTTCACCTCATCATACTTGACAGTCAGTTCATCGCAACGGAGGTTGACCCCGGCGCGCGTGGCGATGACGCCGCCGCGGAAGATGGCCTTCTTGTCGGCATCCAGGATTTCCATCTGGTTGGCCTCGATGTCGACCTGCGGGGTGGCCGTCGTTGCCGCCTGCGCCGCTACGCCGCCCTGCAGCAGCGCCAGAATCACGGCCGCCAGACCCAGTTTGCGCATCATG
>JBOFCQ010000286.1:0-5831 GCA_051646145.1 Hyphomicrobium sp. | reverse complement strand
CACCGGCGCATCAATGGGGCCGATCTGCAATTCGATGGCGCGCGTGTCGCGGAACTCCTCGGCAAGCGGAATATCCTGCCAGCCAAAACGCGGCTCGCCCATATCGACGGTGATGGCATCGATGCCGTTGACGCCGATGTCTAGCACGCCGCCGGCCGTCTCGACCTTGAAGTGCGATTGGCCCGAGGCCGAAGCGAGCAGCCAGCCGACGCAGCGCGTGCCGTTTCCGCAGGCGCCGACTTCCGAGCCGTCTGCGTTGTAGATCCGCACATAACTCGCCGTGCCCGGCGTCTTCGCCGCATGCAACACCATCATCTGATCGAACCGTGTCGGCCGATGCTGGGCGATGGCCGAGACTTCGTTGGCCGTGAAGACTTTGCCGCTGGCGCGCAGATCCACCACCACGATCTCGTTGCCGAGGCCGTTCATCTTGACAAAGGGGAGGGTGGCGGTTGCGGTCATGCGACCTTATATGGCTTCGCACCGGGAAAAGACAATTCTGACGGAGTTCTCATGGCGTCGCAGCACATCGGTCGCGCATTCCTATTGATTACGCTGCTCATTTCGAGTGCTGCCGGCGCCGCGCCGAAAGCCGCGATCACCAATGCACCGGCGGCGCCCGCCAGCGCCATCACGGTCAGCGAAATTGCCAAAGGGCTGGAATTCCCTTGGGGTCTGCAATTCCTGCCTGACGGGCGCTTCCTCGTGACCGAACGGCCGGGCCGCATCCGCTTCATCTCCAAGGACGGCAAGGTTTCCGAACCGGTTGCCGGAATGCCGCATGTCGTCGGTGGTGGCCAGGGCGGGCTGCTCGACGTCGCCCTCGCACCCGACTTCGCGACGAGTGGCACCATCTTCTTTTCATATGCCGAGCCGCGCGGGTCGTTCTCGAACGGCACCAGCGTGGTGCGCGCCAAGCTCGTCACCGACGGCGAGAGCGGCCGCATCGAGAATGGCGAGGTGATCTTCCGCCAGGAACCGGCGGCGCGCGGCTTCCACCACTTCGGATCGCGGCTCGTATTCGATCAGACGGGCGCCCTGTTCATCACCCTTGGCGAGCGCGCGTCGCTGAGCGACGGCGCACAGGACCTGTCCGTGCACCTCGGCAAGATTGTGCGCATTCTGCCGGACGGATCGGTGCCGAAAGACAATCCATATGCTGACGCCGCCACCGCGCCCGAGGGCGCACGTCCCGAAATCTGGAGCTATGGCCATCGCAACGTGCAGGGCGCTGTGATCGACCCGGCAACGGGTCACCTTTGGACGACGGAACACGGCCCGCGCGGCGGCGACGAACTCAATCAGCCGCAGAAGGGCAAGAACTACGGCTGGCCGGTTATCACCTACGGGCTCGAATATTCCGGCGACAAGGTCGGCGACGGCATCTCCGCCAAGGACGGCCTGGAACAGCCCGACTATTATTGGAAGCCGTCCATCGGCACCTCGGGGCTCGCGCTCTACACGGGTACGCTGTTTCCCGGATGGAAAGGCAATCTCATTGCCGGCGGGCTCTCCGGCATGACGCTCGAACGGCTTGTGATCGAGAACGGCGCCGTGGTCGCGGTCGAGCATTTGCTCAAAGACCGCAAGGAACGGATCCGCGATGTGCGCATGGGGCCCGACGGCGCGGTCTATGTGCTGACCGATGACGACAACGGCAAGCTGCTGCGTTTGACGCCGAAATCATAAGGCCTGAAGCGTCGGTCGCGTGAGCTGCAAGACAGGCTGACGCGCCTAAGCCGCTGTACCCGCAGTACCATGGTCGCGGTTCGCCGAGGCTTGAGGTGCGAAGCGACTTGCGTCATTGTCGGCGTTCCGGCGGATTTTCAGCGGTAGCGGCAGCAAAAGGTTGCGCGCTGCGGGAGGCCCCATGCCTGAACTATCCCCAACTGGTGTTGAGCGCTTACCAACCGCCACGTCGCCCGCGACGGCGCGCAAATCGCAATGGCCGGATGTTGCGCGCATCACGCCCTCCGATGTTCTCGATTGTCTCGATAAGGGCATCCGCGACTTCCGCGCCGCGCCGCAGTACGGCCTGTTCTTCGGCGCGTTCTATGCGGCGGCCGGCGTGCTGATCACGTCGCTGCTTTGGTATTTCGAACTCGCCTATCTCGCCTATCCGCTGGCCACCGGGTTCGCGCTGGTCGCACCGTTCGCCGCGACCGGGCTCTACGACGTCAGCCGGCGGCTCGAACGCGGCGAGACGTTATCTTGGAGCCAGGTCCTTGGCGCGGTGCGCGCGTCGAGCGGCAAGGAGATGGCGTGGATGGCGGTCGTGACCATGTTCACGCTCATCATCTGGCTCGACATTGCCGCGTTTCTGTTTTTCGCCTTCATGGGCTTTGGCGGCGGCGCCACCGGCGATCTGCTCAACGAAATTCTGACGACACCGCGCGGCTGGATTTTCCTGCTCGTTGGCAATGTCATCGGCGCCGTTCTGGCGGCTCTGGTCTTCTCATATTCAGCCGTATCGTTCCCGATGCTGTACGACCGCAACGTCGACTTCGTCACCGCCATGGTGACAAGCGTCAAGGCCGTGCTCGCCAACCCGACCTCGATGGCACTGTGGGCACTCATCATCGCGGTGCATCTGGCGCTGTCGCTGGTGTCGATGTTCCTCGGCCTCATCGTGGCGTTGCCGATCCTCGGGCACGCGACGTTCCATCTCTACCGGCGCGTGGTGCCCGAGCAGCCCGGGAGTAAAAGTTAGATGCCGCGTTCTCACCTCGGCCCCTTCCGGCGCTATCCTGTTGGCGTCTCCAGCGCCGGCGGCACGCCCGGCGGTGACGGCTCGGGCGGTGGACCGGGGGACGGACCGGCAGATCCCGCCGCCTATCGCCGGCATTTCCTCAAGCTTGCCCACGCCATGCGGCGCCCGTGCATCTGCTATGGGTGCATCTGCCTGACCGACGCTGAAAAGCAGCATCAGCGCCGCGTTTTACGGCTGGCGCGCGCCGTCAGCCGCCAGCACGGCCTGGGCCGCGGTTGACTTTCAACCCGCTCTCGCCCATACCGACGCCATCCAGACGGCCCTGAAACCCAGAGCCGCCGCCTTGTCCATGGGGAAACCCGGGTGGCAAGGAGGTCAACATCCGGCGGCGCGAGGCGCTCCCGGGTGCGATTTTGTTTTGTGCCAACGGTCAACGACGAGACCCACGGCACGCGTAGGGGAGCGCCAACAGCGCTCTTCGCGACATCAGTTGAGAAACGAGCGCAGGTTCGATGTTCCAATCGCTGACCGATCGCCTCTCCGGCGTCCTCGACAAGCTGACACGCCGCGGCGCGCTGACCGAAGCCGACGTGTCTGAAGCCATGCGCGAAGTGCGCCGGGCGCTGCTCGAAGCCGACGTCGCGCTCGATGTCGTCAAGGACTTCGTCGACAAGGTCAAAGCCAAGGCTGTTGGCGCCGAAGTTCTGCGTTCGGTGACGCCCGGCCAGATGGTCGTCAAAATCGTCAACGACGAACTGACCGCGATGCTCGGCTCCGACGCCGAGACGATCGATCTGCGCGCGGCGCCGCCCGTCGGCATTCTGATGGTCGGCCTGCAGGGATCGGGCAAAACGACGACGACCGCGAAAATTGGCTACCGCCTGACCAACCGCGATCGCAAGAAAGTTCTGCTGGCCTCGCTCGACACACGCCGCCCCGCTGCGCAAGAGCAGTTGCGCGTGCTCGGCGAGCAGACGAACGTTGCGACACTGCCCATCATCGCCGGTCAGACGCCGATCCAGATCGCGCGCCGCGCGGAGGAAGCCGCCAAGCTCGGCGGCTATGACATCATCATCTACGATACCGCCGGCCGCGTTACGGTCGACGAGGAACTGATGGACGAGGTGGCCGACGTCAAATCGGCCATCCGCCCGCATGAAGTGCTGCTCGTGGCCGACGCGCTGACCGGGCAGGACGCCGTCAATACGGCGAAGGCCTTCGATGGCCGCATCGGCATCACCGGCATCGTTCTCACACGCGCCGATGGCGATGGCCGCGGTGGCGCCGCGCTCTCCATGCGCGCTGTGACGGGCAAACCGATCAAGCTCATCGGCGTTGGCGAAAAGTGGGACGCGCTCGAGGATTTCCATCCCGGCCGTATCGCCTCGCGCATTCTCGGCATGGGCGACGTCGTCAGCCTTGTCGAAAAAGCCGCGCAGACCATCGACATCGAAAAAGCCACGAAAATCGCCGAAAAGATGAAGAAGGGGTCGTTCGACCTCGAAGATCTCGGCGAACAATTGAAGCAGATGCAGAAGCTCGGCGGCATGGGCGGCATCCTTGGCATGTTGCCGGGCGTCGGCAAGATCAAGGGCCAGATCAACGAAGCCGGCCTCGACAAAAGCCTGGTGCATCAGCGCGCCATCATCTCGTCGATGACGCCCTACGAGCGGCGCAATCCGAAAGCGCTCGATGCGCGCCGCAAGCGCCGCATCGCGGCCGGATCGGGCACCAAGGTCGAAGAGATCAACAAGCTCATCAAAATGCATCGCCAGATGGCGGACATGATGAAGACGATGGGCAAGAACCGCGGCATGCTCAATCGTTTCATGGGCGCGACCGGCGCCGGTCCGAGCACCGACGAGTTGGCGGCCATGCAGGCCGAGCTCGCCAAGCTCGATCCCAAAGCTCTCGAACAACTGCCGGCAGACTTGAAGGATGCGGTAGCCAATGCCGCGCCCGGCTCGAAGGGCGGCGCGCTGCCCAAAGGTTTGCCGCCGCAGCTTTCGCAAGGTCTGTCCGGGCTTGGCGGATTGCCCGGACTTGGCGGCGGATTTCCGAAATTCCCAGGGCTGCCTGGGAAGAAGAAGTGACGATCTCACAACGACTGAACTTCAACCCAACTGAACCTCATCGAACGTAAATCAGGAGACGAAAACCCATGTCCGTGAAGATGCGCTTGTCGCGCGGTGGATCGAAGAAGCGCCCTTACTACTACGTCGTCATCGCCAACGCCGTCGCGCCGCGCGATGGCCGTTACATCGAACAGATCGGCACGTTCGATCCGATGCTGAAAAAGGATAACCCGGAGCGGGTGAAGCTGCAGGCCGAGCGCGTTAAGCATTGGCTCGGCGTTGGCGCTCAGCCGACCGATCGCGTGCTGCGTCTTCTCGATGCGGCCGGTCTTGCCAAGCGCACGCCGTCCAACAACCCGGATAAGGCGAAGCCGAAGAAGAAGGCCCAGGAGCGCGCTGCTGCCGCCGCTGAGAAGGCCGCCAAGGCTGCTGAGGCCTCGGCCGCCGACGCCTCGTAAGCGCCGTTCTGAGGGCACTGGCGCACAGTCTGCGCGCCGGCTGCCAGCACTGGCACCGAACAGCCCCCTGGCCCTCGCGGCCGGGGGGTTTTTCGTCGTCCAAGACGGCTACCAAATCGCTTGGACATTCGGCAGAGACGGAACACATCTCACTATAGTTCTATAGAATATAAATCTATTTTTGATTATTATGCCGGTCATGGCTCACGACGGTCTCAAAGCAGTGTTGGAGCGGCTTGGCTTGAAGCAGGCCGAGCTTGCCCGCCTGCTGGACGTCTCGCCGCGCACCGTCAGCCAATGGGCGACCGGCGATCAACCCCTGCCGGGGCCGGTCGCCGGGTATCTGCGGTTGCTTGAGAGCGCCGATCCAGCCCGTCGCCACGACGAATTCGAGCGCCTCGGCGTGCGCGCCAAAACGCTCGACGAGGGCATCTACCGCGTCGTCTATCGCGGCGCGGACGATGGCGAGGGCGACACGGCACTGGCGGTGCTGCGCAACGGCAAGATCCTCGGCTCCGATCCGCACGGCGGCGTGTTCATGGGGTCATATTCGTTCGATGCCGAAAACGATCTCAACACCGTGCATCT
>JBOFCQ010000284.1:0-7680 GCA_051646145.1 Hyphomicrobium sp. | reverse complement strand
GCAGCGTCACGCGCAAAAGCGTCTGACGCTTGCCATCGCCGAGCGCATCGAGCTGGCGTTCGAGCGGCGTCAAATCTGCGATGGATCTGATGGCGACGGTGGACTTCATCCAGCGGAACGCAGCGCTGGCGATCGGCTTAACGCGCGCCGGTGCCGCGCCATCGAGCGCGACACTCAGCACGAAGCCCGGTTCGTTGTCGGGAAAGCGGTCGGGTTCGGGCGTACCGCTGTACCACGTCGCGCCATCGATCTCAGTCAGGCCATGCCAATCGCCAAGCGCCAAATAGGCAAGTCCTGCCCGTTTGGCGCGATCGGGCGCGATGCCAACCGCACTTTCGCCCTCAGAGCCAAAGCCAACGACAGAGCCATGCGCCAGTCCGATGCGCGTCACGCCGGGCGCCGTGATAGCATCGTCCATCCAGGCACTTGGATCGCGACCAGGATTGCGGTTGACGAGCGGCGCCGGCAGCACGACGGCGCCGCGCGCGATCTCGAAGGGTTGGGCCTCTGTCAAAGCCGTGACATTGCCGGGCGACGTCAGACGGGCGATGCGCTCCCAAATGCCGCCCGCTCGCGCAGGATCGTGATTGCCGGGCAGCAGCAGCCAGCGGATATCCTCGGCAGCGCGCATGTGTTCCAGCGCGCGGCGCAGCACCACGGTTTCCAGTCGATCGCTGTCAAAGACATCACCGGCAACGAGAACGTGCGCCGCGCCCTCGGCGCGCGCTATGGCGGCGATGCGCGGGATCGCAGACAGCCGCGCCGCCGTCAGTTCGCCAGCGAGTTCGCTCGAAAAACGCGGGTAGACTTTGGCGATCTGCCAGTCGGCGGTATGAATGAATCGGATGCTCATGCCGCCCGACTATGGATCGCTCGCGCGCCGCTGTGCAATGTGCGAAGTGGCAGCGCACGCATTCTTTGCACATGTGCACGCGGATAGGCATACGGGCTTGACACCGCCATAGCTTGGCGCCGCACCGGCCAATGCTTGTATGTCCGCCAAGTCAGGACAGATCGCGCGCCAGGAATACGTTGACGCCGGTCGCATGGCTGATGCGCCCCGCCTCGTGAAACCCGTTGCGGCCGTAGAACGCGATATTGCGCGCGCCAAGTGATGTCACGACGTGAACGCCCGGCGCGCCGCGCGCGTGGACGGCATCGATGAAGGCCGCAATCAGTTGTTGCCCAATGCCCTGTCCGCGATAATCGCGCGCCAGGTTGATGTGGAGATGGGCCGGATAGCGCGCGGTCAAATGCGCGAAGGATTGGAAATAGGCAATATCGCTGAAGCGCGCGT
The DNA here is from genome assembly GCA_051646145.1 of Hyphomicrobium sp. Classification (GTDB taxonomy): domain Bacteria; phylum Pseudomonadota; class Alphaproteobacteria; order Rhizobiales; family Hyphomicrobiaceae; genus Hyphomicrobium_B. The sequence goes on along the minus strand of JBOFCQ010000284.1, from coordinate 6,383 downwards.
CGCACGCTGGATCGTTCGCCGCACCGACGATGTAGCCAGCGATATCGCCCGTGTGCGTCATCGCGAGAAATGCGAAGTCGGCATAGTGATCGAGATAGCGGCCGAGCCAGCGCTCGCGGAAGAGCGCACGCGCATGATCGTCAGCAAACGATTTGGTGTTGCTCGCGTCAAAAAAGATGGAGTCGATGCCGCGTGCCACGTCGGCGCGATTGCGCCCGGCCATTTCGGCTGCGTGATAAGGCACGATGCGCATCGCGGTCATAGGGCTCCTCTGATCGCAACGCACCGGATCGGACCGCAACCGCGTTACATCTTGCCTCTTGCCGCAACATCATCGCGCTTGCAAGCGAGCGCGCGGGCTATAGCAGCCGTCAAAACGCAAAAGGGCGAAGCTTGCGCCTCGCCCTCTCTGAATTGCAGACAGTCAGCTAAAAGACAGCACTGTCGATTTAGTAGCCGCGGCAGTCGCGATAGCGATTCCACCAATACCGGCTACCGGTGTTGAGCGCGCGACGCTTCAACCACCCGCAGCTATTGTAGGTCGGGGCGATGTAAATGCGCGGACCCCAATACCGGCGGTGATGACGGAAGCCGTGATGGCGGAACCCGTGATGACGGCGCATGTTATGGCCGCCACGGAAATGATGTCGACCGCCATGGCGCACATCCACCACAGCGCTCTTTTCCGAAATAGCGGGCTTGGCAATTGGCATCGCCGCCTGTGCCGCCGTTCCGGAGGCGATCGGTGCGAACAAAGCCGCAGCGACGGCAAACAGTGCGAATTTCGTTTTGCGCATCCTTGGATACTCCTTCTTTTTTCAACTGGCCGCCGGACCGAACTGACACGTATGTCAGATGCGCGTCCGATGCCGCTCAGTGGCGCGAAGCCGCTTCACGGCACTTAAGAGATCGATCTCCAAGTGCCTCGCGGCCCGGACGCGCCACCTCACCGACGTCGCCGAATCAACGCCGGAGGAACCAGGTCGGTTCCGTTTTCCGGAGTTGCTGATCTCAGTCGTAGGTCGAGATCGTGCGCACGGTGTGTCGCTAAGTTGAACGATTATTCATCTTCGCCCTGAACCAGCGCCGTCACGAGTTTTTGACGGAAGGCCGGCGGCAGATCATCGGGGATTTTCGGCTTGACCGGTGCGGAGCCAGAGCCGGGCTGCGGACCGCTTTCCAGGGGCTTTGCATTGGCCGACGGATTGATGCCGCCGTAGTTGCGCGAATACGGCTCTCGCGGATCATCCTGCTGCTGGCGGATATTGGCCGCCGGAGGGGTCTGGGCCGGAATGCCGTCGTCTTCGACATCGGCGACCTGAGCGACGGTCTGCCTGGGGGCAACGGCGACCGCATCAGAGGTGTAACGCGGGGTCGCGGCGCAGCCTGCAAGACCCAAAACGGCGCCAGCGGCGCACACAGTGAAAAGCGGCCGGAGGCCACCTTGAAACGCAAACATGAGAACGCCTTCAACTCAACGCTACTGGGACAGGAAGAACTGTCCCTGATTGAAACAGAGAGGCGTTAAGACAGTCCTAATCGCTGTACCGTTGCGTCCTGCGTTCAACCAAGCCGGTCAACGCGTAAAGGCCGCCGCAAATATGCCGGCGCGCGTGATGCCGTTGAACATGGCCTGCACTGCAATTGCCGACAGCAGGATGCCGAACACGCGGACGAGCACGCGCTGTGCGGTGAGGCTCAGAATGCGATTGAGATCATGCGCCAGCATGAGCACGACGAGCGTGATCGCCATCACTACGAAGAGCGCACCGACGACGACAGCGACGCCGAGCGGTGCCCCGCCGGCGCTCGCCGCGAGCAGAATGCCGGCACTCATCGCACCGGGCCCGGCAAGCAGCGGCGTTGCCAGCGGAAATACCGCAACATCATCGCGAGATTGCGCTTCCTCGCCTTCGACCGACGACATTTTGGTGACGCTGCCGGGCCGCGCGAAAATCATGTCGAGCGCGATCAGCAGCAGGATGACGCCGCCGGCCGTTTCAAGCGCCGCAATCGAAACACCGAGCTGCGCCAATAGCGCACCGCCAAAGAGCGTGAAGAGCGCCAGGATGAATGTTGCGATCAGCGTTGCCCGCACGGCCAAGCGCACGCGCACGCCGCGCGCCATTTTCGGCGTCAGCGTGGCGAACAGAACGGCCGCTTCGATCGGACCGATGGTGGCGAAAAACGTCGTCAGACTTTTCAGTCCAAGCTCAAGCATTGACCGGCCTGCCTTTCAATCGCGCATGGGACACCGTTATCAGCACTCACCCAAACATGCTGCTAACATATTGCAGACGCACACTTTTTACCCTTCTCAATTTGCGATTCGGGCGTATGCTCATGGGGTTTGGTGGCATTCCTTCGAGACCCTGTGACCTAGGGAGATCTTTAAGTGACCGACCGGCTTCCTCATCCCGCCCAACCGCGCACCCGCGACACTGACCCGGCTTTCCTTCTGCAACTCGCAGGTTGGAGCCTGACGACCGCCGAGATCCTGTATCGGCTGCCGGACCATCCCGCCCTGCTGCAAAGCTATGTTTGGCAAGACTACGATCACGCGCCGAAATTTCCGAGGCTGAAAGCGTTTCTCGATTTTTGGAATGCCAAGCTCGACGGCCGGTTGTTCAAAGTGACGGTTGCCCATTCGAAACTGATCAAACCGGCAGAGTTCAGCGCGTGCGCTGGCGAGTTCAAACTGCAGTAGATCGATCGACGCCGTCGAAGCCATGCGCGTCAACATTGCGGCACACGCCGCGCGCTTAAGCGGTGTCACCGCGTCTTCTAGGCCGGGCGCCTCCTCCGCGCGGTCATTAGGGCGCTGTTGAAGGCGTGCTGTCTTTGGCGAGTTGTTGCCGTCGCGCTTTCACCGCGCGCAGCCTTAAACATTCCATTTCCCCAACCGCGAAATTGCGATCACAGGTTCGTGATAAGCGAAACTATTCGTCTGCTATCGCGAACCTATCGATGTGAGCCGGCGCACATCGCAAAGCGCGCTCGTGGCCCAAACGGTCGCCAGATCGCGCGGGCACGGCTCTGATGGACAAGAAACGTCAGATCAACACAAAGAGCCTCGCTGGCTCACGGAGGAATTACATGAAGATCACTGCGAAATCGGGCGTTGCACTCGCCGCAACCGCCGCCGCTCTCCTGCTCTCGGGCGCCGTGACGGCGAATGCCGCGAATGACAAGGCTGCTGATGGCAAGGGTCATTGCATGGGCGCCAACGCTTGCAAGGGCACCAGCGCCTGCAAGACCGCCAAGAACGCATGCGCCGGTCAGAACGCATGCAAGGGCACGGGCTTCACCGCGACGACCGCTGAAGAGTGCGCAAAGGTTGAAGGCGCCAAGTTCGAAGCCGCCGCAGCTCCGGAAAAGAAGTAAGCGTTGACGTCAGGCGTGCTGCGCGTTCAGCGGCACGCTCACGTCTTGCGCGTCCCGGCGGTGTCGCTCCCACCTGTCACCGCCGGGACGAATTTACATTATGAAATTGTGCTCAGCGCGCTTATTGCGGTTCGGCATCTTCAGCATCGATTGCACAACACCGCTTCACTGGCGAAATCGGGCCGCTGCCGCGACGGCAGCGGTGTCTTGGGTCAGCAATTGACCCGAATTTCATCCTTGATTGCACGTTAAGCTACCCCTTCAGCCGCACTTGGGTTATGCCGACGCATGACCGGACCGGCCGACCCCGAAAATGCCGCGAATATGTAAGACCGCTCCGCATCGATCGACAAACGCCGCGCGCGAGCGCGGTGGCCACGCGAACCATCCCGATTGGCAATATAATGCCTGGATCAACTGCCCGCACGACCGGCACATTACAGAACACGGCGCACAAACCCGTGCCGCCATCTCTCGGGTTCGGGCTCGGATTGCGCGCGCAGCACTACAACGACATTCTGACAGGAACGCCGGACGTCGACTGGTTCGAGTTCATCTCGGAAAATTATCTGGTGCCGGGCGGGCAGCCGCTCGCCATGCTCGACCGTGTCGCGGAGCGCTATCCGCTGGTCATGCACGGCGTATCGATGTCGATCGCCTCGACGACACCCTTCAACGAGGATTATCTCGACGGACTGGTGCGGCTTGCCAAGCGCACCAATCCGAAATGGGTGTCGGACCATCTGTGCTGGACCGGCGTGCACGGCATCAACCTGCACGATCTACTTCCCTTCCCGTATTCGCGCGAAGCGCTCGATCATGTCGTCTCGCGCGTACACTACGTGCAAGAACGGCTTGGCCGGCCGCTGTGCCTTGAAAACGTCTCGACCTACGTGACGTTTGAAGAGAGCGAGATGGCGGAATGGGAGTTCATCGCCGAGATGGCAGAACGCACCGGCTGCTGGCTGTTGTTCGATGTCAACAATGTTTATGTCAGCGCCCACAACCACGGATGGGACGCCAACGCGTTCATGCTGGGCATCCCGGCTGACCGTGTCGTTCAATTCCATCTCGCCGGGCACAGCGACATGGGCACGCACATCATCGACACGCATGACGCGGCGGTTTGCGACGGCGTGTGGGATTTGTACGAAGTGGCGCTGCGCCGGTTCGGCCCGGTATCGACCATGATCGAACGCGACGACAACATCCCGCCGCTCGCGGACCTCGTCGATGAACTCGCGATTGCGCGAGCACGTGCGGAACGTGTTCTTGGACACACCATGCGGTCACCTGCGCGAGGCGCAGGCGTCACAGCCGCGGCCGGGTGAGGCCGCCATGAAACTGCGCGACCTGCAAACCACATTCCAGCGCGCTATCCTTGATGGCGACGACGCGATCTTGGCGCACATTCCCAATTCGCCGCGCGAGAGCAAGGAAACGTTGTTCGGCGTCTATCGCACGGCCTATGTGTTGCGTCTCATCGAGATCGTGCGCAACGATTTCGAGCGCACCGCGCGCTACTTGGGACCAGAGGCGTTCGATGCCGCGGCGCGAGATTATATCGCTGCCAATCCGTCACACACAGAGAACGCGCGCTGGTTTTCTTCCGCCTTCCCGGCGTTTCTGAGCGAAAATACTTACGGCGCGGACCCCGCCGGCGTTGCCGATTTGGCGCAACTCGAAGGCGCGCTCAACGATTGCTTCGATAGCGTCGACCGGCGACCCATGTCGTTCGATGCGCTCGCCGCCATTGCGCCAGACGATTGGCCGTCGATCGTGTTCACGGCGCACCCCACGGCCCGCCGCTTCAATTTTTCTCGCGACGTCTTCGCGGCGTGGTTGCGGCTGGCAGACTACGATGACACGCCGCCGATGGAACCGCGCGCTGAACCCCAGCGCATTCTAGTTTGGCGCGATGACGAGTTTACGCCACGCGTGCTCGTCCTCGATCCCGAGGAAGCGATGATGTGGGATGAAGCATCCAACGGGGTTGCTTTCGGCACATTGTGCGAACTCTGCGCGCATTTCGACGATCCCGACAGTGCTGCTGTCAGGGCTGCGACCTATCTCAAGAGTTGGATCGAAGGCGGCTTGCTGTCAGCGGCGCGCGTGTCAACCGTGCCGGTCATGTCGCGCGCATAGCCAATGCCGGCGCGCGACATCTCCCGAGATACAAATCAGTTCATCGTCGGAATGACGAAGCTCGCACCATCCTTGATGCCCGACGGCCACGTTGCGGTGACCGTCTTCGTCTTGGTGTAGAAGCGGAAAGCGTCTGGACCGTGCTGGTTGAGATCGCCGAACGACGAGCGGCGCCATCCACCGAACGTGTAGTAGGCGATCGGCACCGGGATCGGCACGTTGACGCCGACCATGCCGACATCGACTTCCGCGGCAAACGCCCGCGCCGCGTCGCCGTCACGCGTAAAGATGGCAACGCCGTTGCCGTATTCGTGCGTGTTGACGAGGTGCACGGCATCCTTGAACGTCGGCGCGCGCACGACCGACAGCACGGGCCCGAAAATTTCTTCCTTGTAGATGCGCATATCCGCAGTCACGTGATCGAACAGCGATCCGCCGAGATAATAGCCGTTCTCATAGCCCTGCATCTTGAAGCCGCGGCCGTCGACGACGAGCTTGGCGCCTTCTTGCACGCCAAGATCGATGTAGCCCTTGACCTTATCGCGGTGCGCGCCGGTCACGAGCGGACCAAAATCGGCATCGAGCGACGTCGATGGGCCGATCTTCAGGCTTTCAACGCGCGGCGTCAGCGCTTTCATGAGGCGTTCGGCCGTGTCTTCGCCGACAGGCACCGCAACGGAAACCGCCATGCAGCGTTCGCCGGCCGAACCATAACCGGCGCCGATCAGCGCATCGACCGTCTTGGCCATGTCGGCGTCGGGCATGACGACGAGATGATTCTTGGCTCCGCCGAAGCACTGCACGCGCTTGCCGTTTCCGCAGCCGCGCGCGTAAACGTACTCCGCGATTTGCGT
>JBOFCQ010000257.1:0-16689 GCA_051646145.1 Hyphomicrobium sp. | reverse complement strand
TTGACGCCGAGCGCCTTGAACCGCCCGGCCTCGGCTTTGCCGCGCGCGCCGCCGTTAGGCGTATGCCACCACACAACACCGGGTATGGCGCGGATCGTCAGGTGTAGGCAGAGCGCAGCTTGGATTTGCTCCTCGTAGTTTTCACGTTTCATGGGCTGGGCCCCTCGCGGCACGCATTGCAGCCGTCGCATAGGCGGTAGGCGTATTGCCGGCGCGTGTGGTGGCGGCCGATCACTTCGCGTTTGATGAATCCTAGCGCCATCAGCCGCAGCAGCGCGTCCGTTAGGCTGGCGCTGCATTTCCAGCCCATAACCGCCATGGTCGCAGCTTCGTTCGGAAACGCGCCGGTGCGCTCTACCTCGCTCCGGATGTAGTGGAGCAGTTCGCGCGCGCGCCGCCCTTTCGGTTCGCGCACCTTTGCACCGTGAGTTGATGATGTTGTATCCGCGCCGACGCGCTGCCGAGTCCGGTTCATGCCACCACGCGCCTCATCTGTTCGGGGCGCACGGCGACGCGGCCATGGCGTCGAACCGCCGCACGTTCGTCGTCCGTGCTGTTTGCGAAAACGACGTCGACGGCCCTGTTGAACAGCGGGTCGTCAGCGGTGATGGTGCGCAGCGTTTGGTTGGCGGGCGACGCGCCGGCGGCCATTTGGCCGGCGCGTTCGCGCGCGCTAGGTTTATGTTGGTTTTTTAGGGTTTCTATTATGGTTGGGACACGGTGTCCGTTTGGTCTGGTCGTATATGTCCGTTTGGTCGTGGCTGTTTGTCCGTTTGGTCCGTCCGACCTAACGGACGCTATGTCCACTAGGTCGCTGAATCCGACGATGCGCGTGGTGCAGATCACGCCGCCGCGGCCCGCGCCCGCTGCTGTTTTCCGTTCGCGTTCGACAACCCCCGCCAGTTCGAGCGCCGCCAGGTGCCGGCGCGCCGATTTTTCGCTGAGCCCGGCGCGCCAGGCTATCGTTGTCAAAACGGCATAACAGACGCGATGCGACGTGGATGCGGGGCGTTCGTGCATGAGGGATGCGATGGCCTGCAGCGTGCGACGCGCCTGCGGCGGGACTAGGCCGCGGCCATCGCCGTTCTGCAGCCCGTCAACGAACCGTTCGGCCTCGCTACTCACGCGTGCCACCGGCTGCGCTGTTTTTCGCGCTGACGTTGGCCGCTACGCGTCTCTGTTTTTTTGACTGGTCCACGTTTTGGTTCGCCGTTGAATGCGGCGCGCACATCGGCCATCATGCGATTCGCGAGTCTGGCTGCGCGCTGGCGCTGTTGGAACAGGGAGCCGCCGCCGCTAGAACAGCGGCGGCCCCGACCACGCAGACGCAACGAACGCTACAGACGCGACCAAACAGACTCAACTAACGCAACAAAAACAGAAAAAACCCGCGCCCAGCGCTGCCAGCGATCAGCTGCGCGTTTTTTGTTGCAGCCAGTCGTCGACGTCTGCCGGCCTATATATTATGCGGCGGCCGACCAACGCGTACCGCGGCCCATGCCCTGCGCGGCGCAGGTTTTTAAACATAGTTGCCGAAACGCCGGCGCGACGCGCCGCCAGCGTTTCTGATAGTCCGAGCGCATTGCCGCGAAAAAATTGCTGAGCCTCGGACTCCGCGTCGCTTGCCATTCGTTGCCTCTCGTTACATCGTGGTGACTGTTCTGTACGGTTTCACGATTTGCGGGGTTGGTCATAGGAACGAGGCTCGGGTGCGGCATTCCCAATCGACAAAGAGACAATATGCGGAGCAAATTATTTGCGATCCGTCGCTGAAACCGCTGCTTTACGATGAAGATGATTCACCCTACGTGCCGATGAACGCCGAACAATTCGAACTCGCGTGCGCCTGGGCCAAAACGGAACTGGAATGCCGGCGCCAAGACCGCGAGGCAACGCAGGGGCGCTCAACAGAATTTGAGACGCTAAATTTTGGAGCAAACTTCGTCAGGCGCTTTCAAGACGTTACTGGGGAAGCCCCGACGCTCGATCTTCTGGTAGCCTACGGCCTTACCGACTCTGATTGGGATCGCCGATTGGAGCAAATTCGCGATGAACTATGGGGTGATCCAGAAACGGAGGGGATCGCTCGGTCCGTTGTGGACCAACTGAATGGCGGCGATGAAATATCGAAGCGCGTCGCTTATTTTCGTGTTGCCGAACGTCTCAGGCTGCGCGGCTCAAATATCGGTAGTGTCGTCAAAAAAATTGAGAAGGTATTTTTGGCCCATGTCCGTGGACCTACCGGCAATACGCGGGCACCGTTCAAGCACCACGGCGTGTTAGGCTCGATGCGTATCCGGTTAGCAAAACAGCGGTTCATCGTCGATCCAGAAACCAATCTACCGCTCACTCCCGATGCGACCCACGTCGTGCCCAACTCGCACTTCTGGCGGCGCCTCCTGTTGATCGGCGACGTGGAAAAAATCGACTGAGCTGAACTAGGAAACAAGACCTAGACCGCCGTTCCCAAGACGTTACAGAAAAACTTTCTATCGTCTCCCCATTCTGACGTGCATGGGGCGATTGGCGATGTTAGGCGACAAGATCAGGCAGGGCGAGTTAGCAGCTGCGCCCCAGCGCTCTGACGATCGCGCTAGAAATGCCTCGACAAGCGCCCGGACTCCACGTGACATTATCCGCCAGTTAGCCATCACTCTTGCCCGCCAACAGGCGGCCGAGGACCATGTCGCGGCAAGCGCTTTTGGGGAGCCCGTCGAGGGATGCGAGTCGCAATCTACGCCCGCTTCAGTTCCGAGCTGCAGGACAACCGGTCGATAACTGATCAAGTCGCGGCGGCCGGAGAGTACGCCCAGCGCCACGGGTGGCAGGTTGTCGCTGAATTTTCAGACGCCGCGATCTCCGGCGCATCTATCCTGAACCGCCCCGGCCTATTGGAACTTATGGCGTCGGCCCAGGCGCAAAGTTTCAATGCCGTCTTGACCGAATCAATCGACCGCCTCTCGCGCGACCTCGAAGACATCGCGGGACTGCACAAGCGCCTCGCCTATTGGGGCGTGAAGATCGTCACACTCGCTGATGGCGAAGTAGGAAAGCTGCACGTCGGTCTTAAGGGCATGATTGCCTCGCTGTACCTCGACGACTTGGCGCAGAAGACGCGCCGCGGGCAGGTAGGTCGAGTCAAGGCCGGTCGCATTCCCGGTGGTCGATGCTATGGCTATGACGTCGCCAATTGCGGTGAGGATCGGGGGCAGCGCCAAATCAATAAGGCTGAGGCGACCATCGTTCGCCGCATTTTCGCGGAGTACGTTGAAGGTGCTTCGCCGCTAGCAATCGCTGGGCGCCTTAACGCCGAGAAGGTGCCGAGCCCACGCGGCGGGCAGTGGAATGCTTCGACGATCAACGGCAGCCGCAAGAGACTGAACGGCATTATTTCAAACCGCCTGTATGCAGGCCGCATCGTCTACAACCGACAGAGGTTCGTAAAGGACCCGACGACCGGCAAGCGGCAAGCCAAGCCGAACCCGCCAGATCAATGGATCGAGCAGGCGATACCAGAACTGACGATCGTGCCGGCGGATCTATTCGAAGCCGCACAGATCAAACGCGCCGAACATGGCGGGGCCCACCGTCTCGATCGTCGTCGACGGCCGAAACATTTGCTCTCCGGGCTGGTGACTTGCGGGTGCTGTGGTGCAGCCATGATCGTTGTGCGCGATGACCGCGTGGGTTGTTCGGCTAACCGAAACAAAGCCACATGCGACAACCGGGGGACAATTTGCCTTAGCGAGATTGAAAAACGCATCCTCGCAGTGCTGCAGGCGGAGTTGCTTGCTCCCGATATCGTCGATGCCGCTATCGAGGCCTACCGCGAAGAGCGCAACCGCCTGGCTAAGGACACGGCCCGCGCCCGCCGTGACATCGAACGAGACTTGGCCACCGTTGATCGCAAGATCTCAGGAATCGTCACTGCGATTGAAGCCGGCGGCGATCCGAGAGCCCTCGCGGCACGATTGAACGACTTAGAGGCTGAGCGGAGGAATATTGACGCACGCCTCCGCGCGTCGCAGGGCGCCGACGTCGTCGCCCTGCACCCAAAGGCGAGCCAGCGCTACGCGGCTAAGGTGGCCGACATTCATGCAGCGCTCTCCAAGGGAGACACCGCAGCCCGCGACGCAATCGGCCTCGTCCGCGAACTCATAACGAATATTGTCGTCACTCCTGGCGAGACGGGGCAGCCCATGAGTCTTGAACTGCAAGGCGACGCTGCGGCTCTTATCGCGGAGCACCCGAAGAACCAAGGCGCGACAGTGAGTGTTGCAGGCCCCCGCAACCAATCTTTTCAATAACTTAAGAAATCAGCACACCATCGCAAAAATGCCGGGGGTAGCACATGGGTAGCACTCTTCCGGGTGTTGCTGCGTTCTACGGCGATGCGTCGTAATCATCTCGGACGTCACTGCGCTGCGCGTCGTTCGACTTCGGCCAGCCGGCGTTGGAAGCCGCCCGCAATGCTGTCGATGAGCGCCGCGGGGCAATCAGCCGGCATGGCGTTCGTTGCCGCTTCGAGTGCAGCGGGTGCTGAGCCATGTAGCTCATCGAAGATCCTGTCCATCGTACCGCGCGGAAGTCCGGCCGTTGCAGCATCCTGCATGAAGTGACGCGGTCCTATGCGATCGATAACGTAGTGCGCATTATCGCCCACGGACATTGCGAGCTTGTAACTGTTGTGCCTGATCTGGTTCGCATCCACGGCGGGTTGCGCCGACATGACATCGTAGAGCGGCGTTAAGCGGAAGCGGCCTTCGGGTGCTAAGTGGACACTGAAGTTCTTGGCATGTCCGTCAGTCGCACCCAGCAGCCAGAACAGCACAAGCGCCTTGAAGAACATCTTCCTGTCGGCTTCGGGCTGGTCGCTGCCCTTGAGCAGCTCGGCAATCTGATGTGCCGTTGGTCCGCCATCATTCTGGTACTTGCGGCTCGACGGCACTGATAGGGATTGGCAACAGTCTTCCTGGGGTATGCGCAGCAGGCGTTTGTTTCGTGTCCAGGTGCGGTCGAAGCGTTCGACCACGAGCACGCGCCTGTCGCCGAAATCCGCAATACGCGTTTTGGTCGATGGGATGCCGATGGCTGACGCGAGCGTCAGACAGAAGTGTTCGTTCTCGACACTGCGGGTCATGTCGATGCCGTTGCCGAGCATGCCGAGCTGGGGCTTCAAGATATGCGTCGTCGGTGTGGTGCCGAGCGGCAGGTTCCAATGGCCGTTGCGCCAGAGGAGGGCGGTCTTCTCCTGAGCGCCCGCGATGGAGATCCTGAAGTCACCGTCGTCCTCGATACCGAGGGGGTTGCGGGCAAGGTTGCCGATGATGGCGGCAATAGCCTCGTCGTTGATGCGCTTTGCCTTTATCGCGGAGACATCGGGTGGCTCTTCGCCGTGAGGCAAGAACTGGAGTGCCCCGACGCAATCGCGGCCGATAGCTGCCAGAAGGTTGTAGGGATCGTGGCCCAAGGCTCCGGTCTTAGCGGCGATGCTTTGGCGGATGGCATCGTTGTCCGGTAGCAGGTTGTCGAACACGGCGATGACCGGATCACCGATGTAGCGGTCTTCGCGCAGCGGAAGCGAAAGCGATACGGGAATCGCGTTCTCCCAATTGAGCCATGACTGGTCGTACCGGAAATCAACGGCGCCGGTGCGCTCGCGCCGGAACTGCCCCACGAGTTTTCCATTGAGATAGACGTCGAGTGCATTTTGGGCGGGCTGGCGCGCCATCAGAAGATATCCTCGATATCGCTGACGCTTGCCGACGTGCGCGGCCGGATGACGAGTTCGAGGTCAAGCGCCACGAGAGCATCCATGAGGATGCGCAGCTGTGTGGCGGGCTCTCCTGCTTCCAGTTTGGAGACGGTGGCCTGACGGACATGCATCTTCTCGCCCAGGTCGCCTTGGGTGAGGGACTGGCTGCGCCGGATCCTGCGGATGGCGGCACCGGCCTGCTTTGCGGTTCTGACGGTGAGTTCCATAGATCAAAACATACGCGATTGCGTATTTTCTGTCAATATACGCTTTTGCGTATTTCTATAATTTATCCGCGATCCCGTATAACTCTAACCTATGCGCATTCGCGTATAGGTGCGTCCGATCAAAACTTCAAATCCACATTTGGGACTTGGACCAGCCGCACATCTACCGCTCTCTCCCAAAATCCCGCCCATCGTTCTGCTTCCGCCAAGCCTCCATCTCGCGCTTGATATCAGCGACACGCGACGTAGCCCCCGTCTGCGACGCAGCAGCTCCAAACGCGCCGCTGATATCCGGCGCTTTGCGATCCGTCGACACCTCGGGCTTGGGAACCACTATCACGATGACCGGGGCAGGGGCCACGGGATTACTATCCTGTTCGATGGCCGGCGCTGGAGCCTGACTGATGCGGCGAAGTTCTGGCTCGGGCGCGGGTGTCTGAGCAGCGACGTCGCTCAAAAGTGGTACCTTCGCATCTTGGAACGTGACGGAGCGCGTCAGCTGATAGTTATGGGCTCTCTCTGTAGCGCGCTCGGTCGCCTGCTGTTCGATCAGCTTATCAAAGCGGCGCTCGTGGTGTTCCCAGATCTTCTCCGCATAGCCCTTCTGCTCGACCTTCTGCATCTGGGCGAGATGCCTGCGCTCGCGCCCGTGCATACGCTCGACGGCATCGAGCAGCTTTCCCTGATTGGCGATGAGAGGCAGCATTTGCCGGAGGGTGAGGGTCTTGCCATGCCCCAGCCGCTCACGCTGTGAGAACACATATGCCAATCGACGCCGAAGATTGACCCTGGATCGGCGTGCAATTTTTACCCCTGTTTAGGGGTGATCGGCTCTGGGCGCGAAGCTGTGGAGCGCAGCGGAACAGCTGAGAGCGCAGAGCCGGTTGGCGTCGGGACCTTAAGCGTCTTCTCAGGATTGCGGCTGTGATGGCTGGGCCGTTAGCGCGAAGCACCTGATTGCGGCGCGGCGGGCGGTCCCAGGCCTGCCGCTCAGAGAGGCCACCGGCCCAACTGCACGTGTGTCGACTGACCCCACAAACTGTCGACGAGCACAAATTCATCCACGGTCCAGGCCATCGGTTCGATTGAAAAATCGCAAATGTGATCCGCATACATCATCGTGACGTGGGGCGTGAACCGCTCCCTCTGGCGGAGCCCCAAGCCGGCCTTCTTCATAGCTAGGCTCAATGTTTGCTGAAGCCGCACGAGACCAGCGACGCCTTCGTCGCCGGTGAGCACGAGGGCACGCCTGCCGTTTCCGCCGGCAAAGCTCGTCACGCGATCGAATGCGACCGCGAACGGCGGCATTGAAACGGTGTCTGCAACGGCCTTCGCGGCATTGATGACTGCGGGCGGGTACGCTCCAGAAAAGCCGCCGGCTGGGCACAGCGACACATGGAGACGCTCGGGCGGCAAAAGCTTCGCCATAAAGCGCTGGCTTCTCACGAGTTCCTGTCCGACACGCGTGATGGGAACGGCCGCCGCCGCAGACGGTCTCGTTGCAAAGAACACATTGTGCAGAACTTCATCGTCGTCCAAAAGTCGAAGCTGCTCGTTCACCGGCTCATACCTCCGCAATGATGCACGCAAGCGTGTCGGCCAAGTGGACTGCCGACGGCCAAGCAACCTCATCACAATAAAGCTTTCGCGCGCATCATGCAGCTGGCCCGGAGCAACCAATCGGGGAACACCTTACAAACTTCTTGGCCGAAGTCTTTAACTCACGCTGACTCAGGACCTGTTCTTAAAGCGCCAGCTGTCGTTTCCGGTCTCGACGATGTCGCAGTGATGGGTGAGGCGATCGAGCAGCGCGGTCTTCATCTTGGGATCGGCGAACACGCTTGCCCATTCGGCGAAGGCGAGGTTGGTCGTGACGATGATCGAGGTGCGTTCGTAGAGCCGGCTGATGAGATGGAACAGCAGCTGGCCGCCCGATTGCGCGAAGGGCAGATAGCCGAGCTCGTCCATGATCACGAGGTCGGTGCGGATGAGGCTGTCGGCGAGGCGGCCTTGGCGGCCGAGCTGCACCTCGGTCTCGAGCTTGTTGACGATATCGACGACGTTGAAGAAGCGCGCCTTGCGACCTGTCCTGATGCAGCTGCGTGCAATGCCGATCGCGATGTGGCTCTTGCCGGTGCCGGTCCCGCCGATCAGCACCACGTTCCTCTGGGTATCGAGGAAGGCGCCGGAGGCGAGGCTCTCGACGAGTTCGCCATTGATCGGCGAGCCCTTGAAGTCGAGATCGGCGAGTTCCTTGGCGAGCGGCAGTTTGGCGAGCGCCATCTGATAGTTGATCGAACGGGCATGCTTGGCGGCGATCTCCGACTGCAAGAGCGCCGCGATGACGCGCTCGATGCCCTGGCTGCGCTTCACGCCGGTCGAGACGATGTCGTCGTAAGCGGCTCGCATGCCGGCGAACTGAAGCTGGCTCATCAGGTCCAGGATCTCATGCCGCTCCATGAACGGCCTCCGATGCCGAGGGTCGCAACCGATCGTAGCGCGCGCAGTCGGCCAAGGGCATGATGCTAAGCGCGAGCCGTTCCGGCGTCAGGATCGGCTGTGCCGGTTCTGGCTGCTGGCGCCGCGCGAGAGTATTCAGGATCACGTCGGCACTGGCAATGCATGCTTCGAGCGACTCCGCGCAGGCGGCCTCGACGACCTGCAGGCCATCGGTGAGCACGGCGGTCAGAATCTTGACCATCTGCGAGTCGCCGTCGTCGCTGCCCTTGAGCTTGCGCCGGACGCGCTCGATGGCGCCTGGCAGCACCCAGTCCTTAAACGGGGCTCCGTTCCTCAACGCACCGGGCTTCCTCGCCAGGACCGGAACATAGTGCCAGGGATCATAGATCACCTGTCCCTTGCCGAACCGGCGCGGATGCTCGCCGACGGTCACACCGTCCTGCTTGATGACAATGCGGTCGGCATAGGCGTGAACGTCAACGGGCCGCCCGACAGCCGAAGCCATCACCGAGTACTTGTTGGTGTCGAAGCGCACGAGACAAGTCTTGGAGACGGCCACAGTCTCGCTTGGAAGCCGTCGAACGGGCCACGATACGGGATCAACGCCGGCCGCTCGGCTTCGAACGCCTGGAAGACCGTCTCGTCCTTGAGCTCTGGATGAGGCTGTGCTTTGGCGTAGGCGACACAGCGATCGAGAAGCCAGGCGTTCAGCTCCTCGTAGGTCTTGAACTTGTGCCGCGGCGTGAAGAACCGCTCGCGCAGTGTCCCGACCTGGTTCTCGACCTGACCCTTCTCCCAGCCCGCCGCCGGCGTGCAGGCCGTCGGCTCGACAAGATGATGGCTCAACAGCTGCAGGAAGCGCCGGTTGAATTACCGCTCCTTGCCGATGAACACGGCATCGACCGCCGTCTTCATGTTGTCGTAGATGCCGCGCTGGCAGGCGCCCTTGAAGAACGCAAACGCTCGCTCATGGGCGTCAAACACCATCTCGTGGGCTTCGCGCGGATAGGCGCGCAGAAACGGCATCCGGCTGTGGCACAACCGCATATGCGCGATCTTCGCCATCGTCGTCACGCCGTCGATGACGACGCATTCGTGGCTTCAGTCGAACTGATACGCTTCACCCGGCGCGAAGGTGAGCGGGACGAAGGCCTCTGCCTGACGCGCAGCATGCCGACGCTCCCATGCTGGTCCGTACCGGCGAACAGCGTCGTAGCCACCCTGATAACCGTCGAGCCGTAGCGCCTCGTAGATCCGCTGGAATGTCAGCCGCTCGCGCTTCGCCTTGCTCACGTTCTCTTCAAGCATCATGTCGAGGACGGCGGCGAAGGCGCCAAGCTTCGGCAAGGGCTGGTCGCGGCGGCGATAGCGGTGCTCCGTATCCTCGCCCCGCACGATGCTTCGCACCGTGTTCCGAGCGAACCGCAGCTCACACGCGATCCGCTTGATCCCCTTGCCCTTGACCAGAAAAGCATGCCGGACCCGGCCGATCGTCTCCACCGTCACCATCCCCCGTCAGCACCCCCTCGAACCGATTCGAGCGGCAAGCATGAGCCACCAGGGGCGGGGTCAACCTTCGACGCCGATTGACATCCTTCATGATTTCGAGCCAATGCGCGATGTAGTG
The DNA here is from genome assembly GCA_051646145.1 of Hyphomicrobium sp. Lineage (GTDB taxonomy): Bacteria > Pseudomonadota > Alphaproteobacteria > Rhizobiales > Hyphomicrobiaceae > Hyphomicrobium_B. Next base: position 6,620 of record JBOFCQ010000257.1, on the reverse strand, counting down.
TGCGTGGTCGTCCCGAAGCGTGGGCGCGGCCGCGAGCGCCAAAAATTTTTCAAGCAGCTACGGCGCGAGCGCAACTTAGGGCATCGTCACACGCGAGACGAGATCGGGGCTGATATCGGATATCGCTTAAGCGGTTGCCGAAGCGCGATGCAAGGAGGCTCTTGAATTGACCAGCTTCATTTTCCTTATGCACGGCGACTACGATCTCGGTGGCAAGGCTGAGGTCTGGCAGCCTTATCTCGACATGCTCAGCACTGCGGGCGCGCTGAGAGGCGGAAGCGCGATCGGGTCGGGCGTATGCATGCGACGGTCTGGTTCTGTCCCCGAAGTCAGTCGTCACCTCGTCGGCTACGTGAAAGTCGACGCGCGCGATTTGGACCACGCACGCGACCTCGTACACGGCAATCCCGTCTATGAGGCGGGCGGTACCGTTGAAATTCGAGAACTCCCAACCACAGAGTAAGCGCTCGCCGGGTTGTCGACCTCGTGCCGCAAACTCACTTCCAGAGCATCCCAATCGAACACGGGGTACCTTTGCTGTCGTCTCAACCGCTACGGTTGCTACGGGTCCAAAGCGCCGGCCGCTCAATACCTGAGCGACCATCGTCGCCGATACCGGACATCGAATCCGTGGCGGTGCCGATGAGGGCGCATGCTCTTCCCCCAAAAGTCTAGCACGTTGCAGCAACGACCACCGCTTGCTATACGGCCCCTCATTCACATTGATCCGACGGCGGTGCAATCTGATGGTTATCAGAGCTCACGCCGATGCAGTGTGCACGTCGAACAAGGGCCTCCGCTTCGTATCTCGTATCGGGAAGTGCACATCGTGACGGATTCGCTTGAGCCTGAACGAGCAGTCCTACTCGAGCGGATCTATGATATCGCAGTTGCGCCCGAACGATTGGAGGAGCTGGTCGGATACTGGACCGGCAAGCTCGAGAAAAGCGTGTGGCCGGCAACGGACACGTCTACGAAACTCAATGTTCTAGCGCGCCAAGAAATGCTGTCGCATTTCGATAGAGCCGAAAGCCTGCTGAAATCGCTGCTGAACGATTCAAATATTCAGTCGCAGACCCTGGATGAGTGGGTTGCGAAATCGCGATATGCGGCCATCGTTTTTGAACGATCCGGGCGTGTCGCGGCCGTCAATGCAGCCGCGCGCAACATCTTCTCGATCAGCGTCCGGTCGGATTTGTCAGCTTTGCAGTTGGAGCCGGCCGACGAAGAAGAACTCAGGCAGCACTTGCGACGACGCCAGACCGCGAGCAAGCATCCGCGCTCGCTGCTCCGCCTGAAGAGAAAGAACCACCGTGAAGCTGTGATCATGGCGGTGCTGGACCCCGTTTTTGAAGGCAGCGATTGCGTCGGCATCGCGACGACGGCGCTGTCTTGGCCGCCCGCGCTCTCATCCCTTCTTTCCCTGTCATTTCAACTTACGGACGCCGAAGTTGAGGTTGTCGTTTCCCTGACAAACGGCCAGAGCATCAGCGAAATCGCTGAAACATCGGGCCGCACCGAAGGCACGATACGGACGCATGTGAGCTCAATTTTCCGGAAAACGGAAACGCACACGCAGGTTGAATTGGTGCGTTTGACCCTCGCCTTGTTCGATGTCGCTTCGCAATTTTCACCCCATCACGTTGCACCGAGCGTCTTCGACGATGGCTCACATAAACACGAGAATATCTATCTACCGATGACGTTGAAGGACGGCCGGCGTTTCGACCGCATGGACATAGGCGCGCCGCACGGCAGGCCGTTCCTACTGTTTCCGGGAAACATCGGGCTGTCACGCTTCCATCCCAGCGTGGAAGCCGACATGGCGCGTCGTGGTATAAAAATGATCGTACCCATTCGCGCAGGCTACGGAAATTCATCGCGCCCGCCCGCTGACAGGGATGTCGTCGATGTGGTGGCGTCCGATACGATTGAGTTGCTAGAGCACTTGAAGCTTCCGCGCGTGCCAATCGTCTGCATGACGAGCGATCTGCAGTTCGCTGTTACGGTCGCGAAATTCGCTCCCGACCGCATTTCAGCGATCATTAGCGCGAACGCCAGTTGGCCGCCGATTGCGGGCAATCAAATTGACCGCCTGGATTATTTCTCGCGCTTCGTCATCAAGAACGCGCGATCCGCGCCGCGCGCCATGACGTTCATCTCTTTGCTGTTCTTTGCACTGGAACGGCGCGTTGGCACACGAGGGTTCCTGCGCACCGTTCTCAAAGGCTCCGCGGCCGACATGCTGCTGATTGAGCAGGATGACATTATGGACACCCTGGTGCGTGGCTCGCACTTCGTTTCAGCGCCTCAGTTTAAAGCCTATCAAGTTTGGGCCGAGGAGGTTTTGGCGTTCGTAAAGGATTGGCGTCCCGACCTTTTGAACTGTCCCGTGCCGACCGTCTTTCTGACGGGCGACCAGTCGCCTTGGGCGCCGCTTGAAACGATCAACGAATACAAATCCGAAATGCCGCAATCGAAATGGACTGCATTTCAGAACACGGGCGCTCTTCTGGCGCACCAACACCCGCAAGAGCTGCTGCGGGAAGTGATGGCATGGTTGTGACCTCACGTCGTTAAACATGGCCCCTGTTGACGGCCGCCCTATATCATTTGGGGGATGTGCCACCCAGCGATCCGTGGAACGATAATCCGTGTGGGTCGGCTGAGGCGGTGCCTGTGCACGCAACAGGCCCTTTTCTTAGAATTCTCGGCCGCTCTCGCGCATGAATTCCAAAGGCTTCAGATGCAGCCTGCAACCCTCAGGGGCGAAAACACATGGCCACACCAACGCTTTGGGGCACGCAGTTCCAGGTCAACACGGCCATGGGCGGCACGCAGCAGCAGCCTCACGTCGCGTCGCTCGCCGATGGCCGGATGGTTGTCGCCTGGAACGATCAGGGCGCGTCCAACACGACGCTGAAATTCAAAATATTGAATGCCGACGGATCGCTCTCGGTTGCGGAGCAGGTGCTGAATACCGGGCAAACAGCCGGCGGCAACATGGGCTTCGGACAGAGCTCGAAGGACTATCTCGCAATCACCGGTCTGACGGGCGGCGGCTTCGCCGTCGCATGGTCGCTCGATGACTTCGGCGCCAACGGCGAAGAAATCTACTACGCCGTGTTCAATAGCAATGGCGCCATGAGCGTCGATGGCATTCGTACGGCCAACGGCGGCGACACCGTTTCGCAACAGGATGATCCCGACATTGTCGCGACATCCGATGGCGGTTTCACAGTCGCCTGGGACAGCAACAGCGGTCAGTCTGGCCAAGCGGGCGTGTGGTCACACAAGTTCAATGCGGCCGGCACCTCGCTTGGCGCCGATCTCAAATACTTCGGCACCGGCAGCAGTGATCCAGCGATTGCGGCGCATGCCAACGGTGACATCGTCTACGTCAACGACGACTCCATCGCGCCCATCAATTTGTCGCCTGAAGGCATTTATGGCTACGATGAAACCTCAAACACGTTCTTCCGTACGGATCAGGGCCGCAACTGGAACAATGCCACGGGCGATTTCAATTCGCTCGCCGACGTCGCCGTGCTCGCCAACGACACGATCGTCAGCGTCTATTGGGACTACGGGCTCAATCCCAACATCAACAACGTCTTCATGAGTTTCGGCGCCGGTTCGAGTGCCGTTCAAGTCAATACGTCGGCGGTCGGCAGTGCAACCGACCCGTCGATCGTGGCGCTCCCCGCCGGCGGATTTCTGGTGGTTTGGAATGCCGGAAAAAGCACGCCGGGCGGCACAGTGTTTGATGTCCTCGGCCAACTCTACGATAGCTCCGGCACTAAAGACGGCACGGAATTCGTCATTACATCGCCCGCAACCGCGTTCACGGCCTTGAGTTCCCTTGAGGCGGTATCGCTTGGCGATGGCCGCGTTCTGGTGAGCTGGGAAGGCGCCGGCGTTTCGGGCCAGGGCGCGGAAATTTACGCGCAGATCGTCGAAACGCGATCGGCGGGTGTCACCATGAATGGTCTGAACTCAGGCCAACAGCAGGCCGGCACACACTACAACGACACCATAAACGGCAACGACGGCAACGACGTTCTGTTTGGCGCAGGCGGCGTTGACACGCTCAATGGCGACGCGGGCTTTGACACGCTCAGCGGGGGTGCGGGCGGCGACACCTTGAACGGCGGCACCGATGGTGACGTGCTCGACGGCGGCGATGGCGACGATACCCTCAATGGCGGTACCGGCGACGACGTGCTGCGCGGCGAAAGCGGCATCGACACACTCAATGGCGACGCGGGCTCCGACACGCTGCGCGGGGGTGCGAGCGGCGATACCTTGAATGGCGGCGCCGATGGTGACGTGCTCGACGGCGGCGATGGTGACGATGCCATCGATGGCGGCACCGGCAACGATTACATGTCCGGCGGCATCGGCAACGATATCTATCACACCGACAGCTTCAGCGATTTTGTGTTCGAAGCCGCAGGCCAGGGCACCGACAGCGTGCGCACAAGCCTCAGCAACGTGACGCTCGGTGCCAACCTTGAAAATCTCCAACTCTGGAGCGGCCCGTCGACCGTGAACTTCATCGGTACCGGCAACGAGCTCAACAATGAAATTATCGGCTGGGATGGCAACGACCGCCTGTCCGGCATGGCCGGCAACGATGTCCTGCTCGGCTGGGATGGCAGCGATACGCTGACCGGCGGTCTTGGCAAGGATCGGCTCACCGGCGGTGGTGGGAGCGCAGTCAACCGCGACGTTTTCGATTTCAATTCCAAGGCAGAAACCGGAAAGACGGCCGCGACGCGCGACGTCATCACCGACTTCAGACATCTCGTCGATGACATCGACATTCGCGGCATTGATGCGTCCAGCAAGAAGGCGGGCAATCAGAACTTCGTGTTCATCGCCAAGCAGGCATTCCACCAGAAAGCCGGCGAACTCCATTATAAATATGCCGGCGCGTCGACCATCGTCGAAGGCGACACGAACGGCGACGGCCAGGCCGATTTCCAGATCCAGTTGTCCGGTCGCATCACTTTGACCAAGGCCGACTTTATTCTGTAGCGGCGGCGTCACAGCGCGGAAGGCGGCTAGCTGCCGTTGCAGTCAAGTGACCCTCCTTGCGCCGCAGCACCAACGAGTCAGGAACTGCGCGGTTCTGCGCATTCTCCGCATAGATCTCGCTCATCCAGTTGCGGAATGAAATGGCGCTGACGACTTTGCCCCGATGTGACCGCAGCCAGAACTGACTTTTCCTGCGGTCTGCAATCTGCGGGCTCCCGCCCGTCCGAGCGGGGGGACTCATGCTCGCATGCAGCCGCGCCTTAGGCATCACGCCACGCGTTGCGTTGCCGGCGCGGGAACGGCTGCGCTCTGCAGTTCGGCGATCGTGTCGGTGACGGCCTGGCGCATGGCGTCGCTGTGAGCCGCAATCGCACACGTGCCGCCCCGCGCCGCGTCTTCGATGGCGCCACTGAGATCGCCGACGCGCACGGCGCCGACGTTGCGGCTCAGCGATTTGAGTGCGTGGGCTGCCGACGCAATCTCCGCCATGTCAGCGGGCGCAGCCGCGAGCACCAACACTTTTTCGAGCAGCTTCGGCGCGTGCTCGACATAGAGCGTCGTCACACGCGCGACGAGATCGTCGCCCGGCGCCTGCATGTCGCGGATCGATTGCAGAACTGTCGGATCGATGAGCGGTGCGACGGCGTTATCACCGCTTGCGTCCTCCGCTGCCGCGATGCCATCGGCGCTTGAGCCACCCGCATCGCGGCGCACGTCGCCGACCGTCCGCTCGAGGCACATGCGGATGGCAGCGAGCGTAAACGGCTTGGTGATGAAGTCCGTCATGCCGCAGGCGCGCCAGACTTCGGCGCGATCGCCGAAGACATGGGCGCTGAGACCCACGACCGGAAGCGCGGCTTTGCCGGCCTCAGCCTCCCAGGCGCGGATGGCGCGCGTTGCGTCGAACCCGTCGAGAACGGGCATGCTGCCGTCCATGAACACGAGATCGAAGCCGCCGCGCTTGACGGCTTCGAACGCCGCCGCGCCATCATCGACACACGTGACATCGGCGCCGAGGCGGCGCAGCGCTTCGATGAGAACTTCGCGATTGATCGGGCTATCGTCGGCGGCGAGCACGCGCACGCCCTTGAAGTGCTGGTGATCGACCACGGGCGACGCCTCGTGACCGCTGAGATGCAAGGCCGAGACGCGTCCGGCGAGCGCGGCGTCGATGGCTTCGCGGGCTTCCGCGCTGCTGAACGGCACTTCGAGTATGCCCTGCACCGCACCGCGTTTAAGGAGCGCTTCGCCGGCGGATTCGCCCATGCGCGTCAGCAAAATGACGGGGCACGTTGCGGCATCGACGCGGACCTCGCGCACGCGCGCCAGCCCGTCGAGATCGGTGACGATCACACGCGGCGACGATGGCGCTGCCGCATCGGTAGCGCGGACGTCGAGACCGAATTCGGCGGCGAACAGCGAGAGCGTCGTGCGCACGGGGCCAGCCGGGATCGCAAGCATCATGGCGCCGCGCCTGTCTTTGTCGCTGTCGACATCGCGCACCGATTGCGCGTGTGCGGCGTTGCCATCCATCGGCAGTTCGAACGAGAACGTCGAACCGGCGCCGAGCACGCTTTCAA
>JBOFCQ010000222.1:0-5492 GCA_051646145.1 Hyphomicrobium sp. | reverse complement strand
CTATCGGCGACGTCCTTGAAATTGCGCCAGCGGTCGGAAATTTCCTTGTCCTTGGCGAGCGTATTGGTGATGAGCGTGAACAGCGGCAGATTGGCTTTGAACACCTTGGCCAGCGCATCGGCACCGGCTTTGCGGCGCGCGCCATCGGTATGCGACATCAGATTGAGGGTTGGCTCCAGCGACAGCGGCTGAGCCTCGCCCTCAACTTCGAAGCGCAGGCTCGACATGGTTTCGTTGAACAACCGATTCCAGGCGGCGCGACTTGTCTGGCTCTTTTCCGTGAACAGCGTCTCGAGCTTCTCGTCGAGCTGATGCGGCTTTTCCTTCAAGAGATCGTCGAACCACGGCTTATAGCGCGCCAGATCCTTGTGCTTCAGCGCTGCCGCGATCACCGCGTCGTCGATCTGGTTCAATTCGAGTTCAAAGAAAATGAGATCGGTCGACGTGCGCGTCAGCGCCTCCGAGATGTCGCCATAAAACTTGGCGCGCGCGGGATCAGCCTGGTTCTGCGCATAATAGAGACCGGCATAGGACCCGAGCTTGCCCATCACGTCCGAGATGCGCTCGTAGTCCTTGATGGCGACAGCAAGCGCCGCACCGTCTTTCGCCATATCGGCAAGCTTGCCCTGATAGGCGGCCTTCATGCGGCGCGCTTCACTAGTAGACAGCGCCAGATCGGCCTCGACTTCTTTGGCGGACGGACTTTTATAGAGATCGCTCAGGTCCCATTCCGGCATCGCGCCGATGTCGCCCGTGGCGGCGCTGCCTGCGGGCTGAGCCGACGCCGTCGCGAAAGCCGCGGCTGTCATCACGTCTCGGCTTACGTCTGAACGCATGGGTGTCGATCTCCTGATGTCTGACGTCTGAGCGGCAGCCCTAGCACAGCGCATCGCGCCTGGAAAATGACGGTCCTGTAGGGTTGCCCCATCGGCCGCCGCAAGGCGAACGACGAACCACCGCTAGCTGAGCTGCGTGCCAATAGGCAATTGCCGGATTCGCTTGCCGGTTGCCGCGAAAATCGCGTTGCAGACTGCCGGCGCGACGGACGGCAAGCCCGGCTCTCCAACTCCGCCGAGCGGCGCGCCGGTATCGACGACGGCAATCTGAATGTCCGGCGGCACGTCGTTGATGCGCAGCAGCTCGTAATCGTTGAAATTCGATTCTTTCGCGCGCCCATCCGCAACGGTGATGCGATGGCGCAACGCCGCGCCGAGGCCCTCGATCACCGCGCCTTGCATCTGCGCTTCAACCGAGTTGGGGTTGATGGCGCGCCCGCAATCGACCGCCAGGAAAACGCGGTGCACGACCGGCTTGCCGGCCTTGACCGATACGTGCGCCACGCCCGCCACCACGCTGCCGTAGCATTCATCGAGCGCGAGGCCCGCAAAGACGCCGTCATCGAGCTTGCTGCCCCATGCCGACATCGCCGCCACTTTATCGAGCACGGCGAGGTGCCGCTTTTGCCCATCAAGATGGGCGCGACGGAACGCGAGTGCATCCTGCCCGGCGGCAATCGCCACTTCGTCGATGAAGCTTTCGAGGAAGAACGCATTCTGCGAACTCGACACCGACCGCCACGGCGACAACGGCACCGGCACGTTGACGACGTGATGCGTCAGGCGCTGGTCGGCGACCTGATACTTGTTGTTGGCGATGCTGGCGATGGTGAAAGGATCTGCGTGATCCTTGATCGTGACATGCTTGTATTCTCGGCCCATCTGCGGGCCCGAGAGACGGATGTCGAGCGCAACGATGCGGCCCGTATCGTCGAGACCGGCGGCGCACTTGGCCATCATCGCCGGACGATAGGCACCCTGGCGCACATCGTCCTCGCGCGCCCACAGCACCTTCACTGGCTTGCCGCCGACCGCCCGGCTGGCGAGCACGGCCTGCGTGACGATTTCGCCGCGCCCTTTGCGCCCAAACCCGCCGCCGAGGTAGGTCGTCGAGATGAACACCTTGTCGGGCGATACGCCGCCAGCGGCAGCCGCGTCTTCCGTCGCCACGTCGTGATCCTGCGTCGAGAACCAGAGATCGACGCGATCGGCGGAGGCGGCCGCCGTGCACACGCTCGGCTCCATGCACATGTGCGCGAGCAACGGCACTTCGTAAGTCGCCTCGACTGTCTTCGCGGCTTTGGCCTTGGCGGCAGCCGCGTCGCCCTTGGCGAAGGCCGCAGGCGCGTCAGGCACCGCCAAGCCTTCGGCCATGGCTGCGCTGTACGCCGCGCTCGACCATGCATCGTTCTGCGTCTCAGTGAATGTGATGTCGAGCGCATCGGCGGCGGCCTTCGCCCGCCACCACGACGAGGCAATCACCACCGCGCCGCGCGGCACGCGCACGATGTCGACAACGCCGGGCATGGCGCGCGCTTTCGCGTCGTCGATCGATGCCACGTCGCTCGACCAAACCGGCGCCAAGCGCACCGCGCCGTGCAGCATGTCGGGCCGCTGCACATCGATGCCGAACACGGCGGTGCCATCCGTCTTGGCTGGAATATCGACACGCGGCACGGCCGTGCCGACGAGCCGACGCGACGCATCGGGGCGCAGCACGGGTTCGGCGGGCAAGGGCAGCAGCGCGGCCTTGGCGACAACGTCGCCGAACGCAACGCTTTTGCCGCTGGCGCGATGGACGATGCGCCCGCCCTCGCTGTCGCAGTCGGCGGCGGGCTGTCCGAGGTGCTCGGCACCGGCAGCAATCAGCACGCTGCGCGCTTGCGCGGCCGCCTTGCGCAACGGGTCATGCCAGAACCGAATGCCGAATGAGCCGACACTGCGCATGCGCAGCTTCGGACCGAACTTGACGCGATAGGCATCCGCTGGCTGCGACGGCATGGTGATCGCAATCTGATCGAGGCCGACGCCAAGCTCATCCGCCAGGATCATGGCCTGACCGGTGTGCGTGCCTTGCCCCATTTCGGTCGTCGGCAGAACGGCGACGACGCGCCCGTCCGCCTCGATCCTCAGATACGGCGTCAGCGCGATATCGACGGCAGCGCCGCCGGCCGCTGCGGCGTCCGCCAGATGCGGCAGTACGATGGGCACGGAGAGCGCAGCGAGCGTTACGGCCGAGGCTGTGGATTTCAGAACGGCACGGCGGGAAAGTTCGGTCATCTCTGCGGCCTCATCAAGCTTCGGACGCGGCGCGCTGGATCGCCTTGCGGATGCGATGGTACGTACCGCACCGGCACAACACACCGGCCATCGCCGCATCGATCTCGTCGACGGAAGGTTTCGGCGTTTCGGCCAACAGCGCGGCCGCCTGCATCAGTTGTCCAGATTGGCAATAGCCGCATTGCGGCACCTGCTCGGCGATCCAAGCCTTCTGCAGCGGATGCGAACGATCGCTCGACAGACCCTCTATGGTCGTGACCTTCTGATCCTTGACCGATTGCAGCGTCACCGCACACGCGCGCTGCGCCGCGCCGTTGACATGTACCGTACACGCGCCGCATTGCGCGATGCCGCAACCATATTTGGTGCCCATGAGCCCGAGCGTGTCGCGCAGCACCCACAGCAGCGGTGTGGCCGGATCGTCGGCGCTCTGCACCGCCTTGCCATTCAACGTGAACGCGATCATTCCGATGGCTCCTCGAGCAATAGCGTGGACGCGGCGCAAAACCCAATTACGTCAGTCCGACTGCGTCAGTGAAGGCCCGTCACGTTTTACATTTTTGCGACACAGCGCGGCGATCTACCGACCTGCCGTCCGCCGCATGACACAACGCAAACTATATGGGCGCCCGCCGGCGATTGTCAGCCCCGTCTTGCCAAATCGTTCCCGCACACGACCGTCGCAAAACCGAACGCGACGTCATCGCGCCTGAAATCTTCGCAAAAAATGCGGCAGTTGGAAACCTTGCATTTACCCTTGTAGGGCAGTCTGGGGACCGTTGAGTGTCTGACCTGTCAACGGCTGTCCGATCCTGGATCGCCATCTGGGTAGTTGCCCAAGACCGGTCGTGTAATGTCGGTAGAGTAGCGTCTTCATGTCCAAGCGTGTTTTGATCGTCGATGACGATCCTGCCCAGCGCCGTATTCTCGAAGAGACGATCAAGCGTTTCGGCTTCGAGACCAAGACCTGCGGTTCCGGCGAACAAGCCATCCAGATTCTCGAAAGCGAAGACAACGGCGGCATCAGCCTGGTGCTGCTCGATCTCGTCATGCCCGGCATCGACGGCATGGCCGTTCTCGACCGCCTGGCGAGCAAACCCGGCATTCCCCCGATCATCGTGCAGACCGCGCACGGCTCGATCGACACCGCCATCAACGCCATGCGCGCCGGCGCCGTCGATTTCGTCATCAAGCCCGCCTCGCCGGAACGTCTCGATGTTTCGATCAAGAGCGCGCTCAAAATCGAAGCGCTGGCCGGCGAAATCAACCGCATCAAGAAGAGAGTTGAAGGCACGCTGACCTTCGCCGATCTGGTGATGCACGACGACGCCATGAAGCGCGTCATCAATCTCGGCCGTCGCGCCGCCTCGTCGAACATTCCGGTTCTGATCGAAGGCGAAAGCGGCGTCGGCAAGGAACTCATTGCACGCGCCATCCAGGGCGAGAGCGAACGTTCGGGCAAACCGTTCATCGTCGTCAACTGCGGCGCGATCCCAGAGAACCTGGTGGAATCGATCCTGTTCGGACACGAGAAGGGCGCCTTCACTGGCGCGGTCGACCGTCGTGTCGGCAAGTTCCAAGAAGCCGACGGCGGCACGCTGTTCCTCGACGAAGTCGGCGAACTGCCGCTCGACGCCCAGGTCAAACTGCTGCGCGCGCTGCAGGAAGGCGAGATCGATCCGGTTGGCTCAAAAAAGCCGATCAAGGTCAACTTCCGTCTGATCTCGGCCACGAACCGCGACATGATCCAGCTCGTCAAGGACGGCAAGTTCCGCGAGGATCTCTACTACCGCCTGAACGTGTTTCCGATCTTCGTGCCGCCGCTGCGCGAACGCGTGGCTGACGTGCCGGAACTCGCCCGCCATTTCGCCGCGCGCTTCGCGGCCGAGGAAGGCAAGCGCATCGCCGCCATCAGCGAGAAGGCCATGCGGCTCATCCAGGCCTATTCATGGCCCGGCAACGTGCGCCAGCTCGAAAATGCGGTGTTCCGCGCCGTGGTTCTGGCAGATGGTGCCGAACTGACCGTCGCGGAATTCCCCCAGATCGCCGCCCATGTCGATGGCTTCGATGCCGAAATTCCCGCAGCGCCCATCGCGCTGCAAAAGCCCGGCGCCTACACGGGTCCGGCGCTGATCGGGGCCGACAACACGGTGCCGCAGACCATCGAAATCAAGACGTCAGGCAGCACGCTTGGCATACCGGCAATGGCTGAGGATGGCGAAATTCGCTCCCTTGAGGCCATGGAGGCCGATATGATAAGGTTGGCGCTCGGTCGTTATCGCGGTCACATGACGGAAGTCGCCAAGCGCTTGAACATCGGTCGTTCGACGCTGTACCGCAAAATGCAGGAATATGGCCTCGAACAGCGGGCAAACT
>JBOFCQ010000219.1:0-6079 GCA_051646145.1 Hyphomicrobium sp. | reverse complement strand
CATTACACACGCACCCCAAATTCACGCTCGGCTGCTGACGTAACGCGCGACGCTGGGCGTTTCCGGCGCAACCGCCTTGGCGAGAAGTTGCCCCCGTGGGCAGCCTCGCAGTCTCAAACTGCAATACGGACTAATCACGATCGTTTCGTGCTAGGAATACTTTATTCATCTTACGATAAATTGCGTTCTCTTCTAGATGATATTTTACGAAAGACCTTCGCATCCGCGAATTGCCGCGTGATTGCGCGCGAAAACCCCTCGTTTTCACTAGGTAATGCGCGACGAAGTAATGCCTGACTTGCATCAGATCAAACTTGGCGGACATCGGTTCCGCGCAGGCTTGCGTCAGCAAAGTGCACCGTTGAAAGCTCGTTTTCGCCGGTGAAAACGCGTCGCGCACGACACTTTTTTCTTCGGGCCGCAGGGGGCTATTTTGCACACACATGATGACCACGTGACGATCGCCGATCGCCTTCGCTTCACCAATATGGACGCGGCGCTGCTTCAGACACTGCGCAGTAACGCAGCGTTCGTGATGGCTGAACTTCCGAGTATTCTTGAGGGGTTCTACAATCACGTCGCGACACAGGCGTCGGCGAGCGCATTCTTCCGCGACCGCAGCCACATGAACCACGCCAAGGAGATGCAGCTCCGTCACTGGCGCATCATCGTCGAAGGGCGGTTCGATGAAAGCTATGAGGCGTCCGTCACCAAGATCGGCAATACGCATTTCCGACTGGGACATGAGCCCAACGTTTACATCGGCGGCTACAGCTTGCTGCTGTCGCAGTTGGTGGAAGTGGTTCGCAAGAAGTACTCGGCCAACAAATGGTCGTCGTCGTCGGATGGCGGTGGCGCCCTGCAAACGGCGCTGATCAAAGCGGCGCTTCTCGATATGGATCTGGCCATATCCGTCTACATCGCCGCTGAGCGCGCCAGCCGCAAGAAGGCGATGGAAGACCGCGCCAAGCTTGGCAAGACCGTGTCTGAAATCGCAGTCGGCGTTGCATCAGCATCGAGCGAACTCGAAGCCACCGCAAAAGGCATGGCGATGTCCGTTGCGTCCGCATCGCAGGAAACGAGCAAGGTTGCTTACGCCGTCGAGGAAGTCTCGAGCAGCGTCAGCACCGTCGCGTCGGCTTGTGAGCAGTTGACCGGTTCGGTGAAAGAGATCGGCAGCCAGGTTCGGCAGTCGGCGCACATCGCGCAGGAAGCCGTCGCCAATGCCGAACGGTCGAGCGAGCGGGTCAAGCGACTGGCGGAATCAGCGCAGAAGATCGGCGATGTCGTGACACTGATCACCAACATCGCGCGCCAGACCAATCTGCTGGCGCTCAATGCGACAATTGAAGCGGCACGCGCCGGTGAAGCCGGCAAAGGGTTCGCTGTGGTAGCGCAGGAAGTCAAATCGCTGGCTGATAAGACAGCGCTCGCGACGTCCGACATCGCAGCCCAGGTCGGGGCCATTCAAAGCTCAACGACCGACGCGAGCAATGAAATCGGCGCCATCTCGCATACCATCAAGTCGATCAACGAAATCACGGCGTCAATCGCCGCGGCCGTTGAGCAGCAAGGTGCGGCGTGCCAGGAAATCGCACACAACGCCAATGATGTTTCGCGCAAGATGACGAGCGTGTCCGGCAACCTCAAGGTGGTCAACGACGACGCCGCTCAGTCGAGCGCGGGCGCGACCCAGGTCTCGAGCGTGGCCACAAGCCTGGCGCAAGAGGCAGATCGCCTGCGGACCGAAGTTTCGAAATTCGGTGTCAACGAGGCCGCCGCCTAAGGCGGAAACGTCGCAAAACGAATCAAGGGCGGTGCCAGAACTTTGGTGCCGCCCTTTTTTAATGACGCCGATAGCGCCCAGCGCGCCACCGCCATCCGGCGGACTGTCTCGGCGATTGTACTCGGCTGGACCTGCAGGCTATCTCTCGACATTCAACGACCGAGGCGTTTGCCCGCCCAACCAAGCCAGCCCGCCATGCGCACGATTGGTCGCGCTGCCGTCCGTGCGCCGAACCTCACCAACCCGACCAACCTCACGCAAGCTTGGCGCAAGTCATCCGTGCGCAGATTCGCACGTCGTTGCGTGAACAGTGAGTGCTACCCATGTCGGTCTTGAGTGAGTGTGAAGTTGAAATCCTGCGCCTCGTCGCCATCCATCCTTACTATCACTTCGATCTCCCGCATCCCCAACGTCTGCGCATGGGACACTTGTGGAGCGAAGGCTATGTTCGGCTGTCGGAGCCGAATACCTGGGAAATTACAGAGACGGGCGAGACGGTTCTGGCGGCGCATCGCACATTGAATTAAGCGCGAACGCTGAGCACTCTCCGGCGCGGCCTAAGTATTGGGCATTTCAGCGCTCAAAAATTCTTTGACCGGTCCTATCATCCAGGCGTCATGTGGACGTCATTCACGTCACGCCGCGATGATCGAAACGCGCCTGTCATTCGCGTCGAGATTTTTTCCCGACGGCGATGCAGCGAACGTCCCCGGAAAACGTGCTCAAACTGCAATTCGTCACTGGGCGACGCGCTGCACGAGGGCTCCGACGGCCTTCCCATTAGGAAAGTTTTTACGGCCCCTGCCTACTATCTCGGAGACATCAGGCTGATAGCTCCTGCACAGAGAATCAGAGGTATGAAACCGTCCTGACGCACCGGCAAGACCCGGCATTCTCTCCCCACAAACTGCACCCGAACGCGGCTTTTCACGCAGACATGCGCGGCCGCAATGACGTTCATTTTCCAACGGCGCAACCTGCGCGGCCGCTGGAGACTTGGTTCGCCTGCCGTTTGCCTGGCTCCCACCCGGCACCCACCCGGCCACCCCTGCTAAACGGCAGGCGAACCACTAACGTCCCCCGCCATCATCCAAAATTCTTTCGACAATGCGTTGAAGCCGCGCGACCAGCAGCGGCGAGCCAATGCTGCCGCGACCCGTCAGATGGCGCGCGCTCACAGCGACGTCTAATGCGCTCGGCATTCAGAATTCTGATGCCTGTCGGATTAATCCGGCTACGTTGGTTTTCATTCGCACTTCGCACCGCTGTCATATTTCATCACGAGCAACGCATCTCGCGCGTCGCCGGGCGGAGGTGGCCGAATGGATTGTGCACGAGCCACCACAGATTCGTTGATCATCTGTCAGCGGGGTGCCAGTATCATCCATAGGCCGTCATTCATAGCGGCCGGCACCGTGTAGCACCTTTTTCCGTCGTTATCCTCAGTCAACTGAACTATAGTGTCTTTCAACGTCGATTAGCAGTTGGCATTTTCTCGTACATGGCCATGATTGGAACATCGACCAGCGGAACCGGCGCCTGCGATCAACCGTTACCGATATGACCATGGAAACGCGCGCGCCAACGCCATTACCCATCCGCTCTAAGTCTTTTCGCGAGCTGATCGTCGATCGGCAAATGCGGTCGTCGCTTGCCATTTTAATCGGCTCGCTCTTGCTGACGTTTGCGGCCTACCAATATGAAAAGCGGTCGATGTCACTGGTGGCATCGGAACGTTTTGAACTGATTGTCGATGCACTCGCACACGAGATCGAAGGCACGTTCGATGCCTACGGTCAGATATTGCGCGGCAGCGCGGGCCTGTTCATGGCATCCGAGTTCGTCAAGGACGCGGAATGGCGTCAACTTGTAGGAGCACTTAAAATTCCGCAATCGGCGCCGGCGCTGACCACGCTTGCGTATGTCGCCGCAGTCAAGGATTCGGAACAGGCCGCGAAGCTGCAAGCCTTCATCAATGAGCAGTGGTCGAAAAATTTTGTCATTGCGCCGGTCGTCCCGGGCCAGTCGTCGTCCATCGTCATCTATACCGACCCGCGTGCCGACGAAGATCTCGGTTTCGATCTCGCCTCAGACCCAGGCTACAAATCGCTCATGGCGCGCGCAGTCGCGTCTGGCGATCTCGTGCTCTCGACGATCGCTGTTCTGCAACCGGCATTCGCGTCCCACGGAGGCAGCGGCAGTGACCGGCGCGCGGCGCTGGTGCTGCCGGTCTTCGGCCGCGGTCACTCGACAACGACCTTTCAGCAGCGGCAAGACGCTCTCGAGGGCTTCATCCTCGCCATCATAGACATCGCGGCCTTCGAAGAGCATGTCATGCTCGCCAATTCGACGCTGTTGGGCCCCGCTACAAAGTTGCGGATCGATGGGGCAACGCCCGGTCGCACGCACCAGGCTGTCGTGTCGCTGATCGGCCAGACGCCATCCCCAACGGCACGTTTTTCGTCAAACGTGTCGCGCAGCATTTACGGGCAAACCTGGACGCTTGCCTTTCAATCGACGCCGGCCTTCGAACAGACAGTCGCGCATCGCTGGCCAGACGCAATACTCGGCGCGGGTATCACGTTCAGCCTGCTGCTGTCCGCTCTGAGCTGGGCCATCAACCGAAGCAAGGTTGAGGCGATCTGGGGACAAGAGCGTCTCATGGGCATCCTGGCGACGTCGTCTGACGCCATCATCATCATCGATAACGAGCAGCGCATCGCCATGTTCAACGAGGGCGCATCGCGTACTTTCGGCTACCTGGAACACGAAGTGCGCGGACGCCATCTCAACGCGCTCATCCCGCAGCGCTTCCGACCCGAGCATCCCGCAAGCGTTGAGACGTTTACGCGATCGGATACGTCATCGCGGAAAATGGCGGCGAACAGGGATGTGTTCGCGCTTCATAAAACCGGCCGCGAAGTGCCCGTTGAGGCCGCCATATCGAAAGTCGGCCAAGGCAGCGAACGGCTGTACACCGTCGTTCTCCGCGATATCACTGAGCGCAAGCGCTACGAACTGCAAACGCAGCTTTTGATGCGCGAAATGGAGCATCGCACGAAGAACATGACGGGTGTTCTGCTGGCCGTCGCGCGCCAGACGGCGGCAGCCGGTGCGGAAGAATTCGCCGACTCGTTTTCCGAGCGCGTCACCGCCATTACGATCTGCCAGGATATGCTGTCGCGCAATGACGGCGGTTCCATCGCATTGCGCAACCTGATCGAGGCGCAGATCGCACATCTCAATCCGGCGGCGCAACCGCGCATCACCTTGACTGGGCCTGACCTCTACATCACTGCGGCGGCGGCCCAATCACTTGGTCTCGTGATGTATGAACTGGCAACGAACGCCAGCAAGTATGGCGCGCTGGCCACCGAGGTTGGGCACGTCACGGTGTCCTGGCAGATTGCGTCACGCGATTACCCTGACGACACGTTCGCGCTGGAATGGGTCGAAGCGGATGGCCCGAGCGTCACCGCCCCCGAGCACACCGGCTTCGGCACCACGCTGATCTCGAACATGATCGAATTCGCTTTGAGCGCCGAGGTGGATTTGGATTACGCACCACAGGGCTTCTCGTGGCGGCTCACGTGCCCAACCGAAATCGTACTCGACAGAAGCGCACCCACTGGAAACTGCGATTCAAACGACCGTAGTGTTTGAAGATGCCGGCTAGCATTCTGATTGCAGAGGATGAGCCGATCGTTGCTGTGGATCTCGCCCAGCAATTGACGAAGGCTGGCTATCAGATCGTCGGACCGGCGAAGACGGCCGCACGTGCCCTGGATCTGGCGCAACGCACGCGCTGCGACGCCGCCATCCTCGATTACGAGCTCTGCACGGCAGACGGGGAAACGATCGTGCTTTACCTGTCAGATAAGCGCATCCCGTTCGTCTTTATTTCCGGCCATCCGCCAGCGGCGATGTTGCGAAAATATCCTGGCACACCCGTCATCACAAAGCCCGCGGCGCCAGATCTTATTATAACGATTATTCGAAGACTTTTACCCTGAAAGCCGGGTTGAGATTATTCCATAAAAGGCTAATTCAGAACCATAAATAGCAGTCTTTTATCCCCCCAAATACATGCCGCAGCAGGACACGCAAACTTCTATAAAGAATGGATGATATATCATTTTATTGTTGTTTTTCAGTCAGTTACAATTAACCAAGTTCGCCTAAAAATGGCGCATCAATTCCATCTAGGGAAACGGTTCAATGATGCGCGCGCTGAATATGAATATCGCAAAGTCCGTCCAGGTCTTTGCCTCCATAATTGCTCTGGGCTGCATA
>JBOFCQ010000215.1:0-3711 GCA_051646145.1 Hyphomicrobium sp. | reverse complement strand
CGTGCACTGTCGCCAATCCGAGGCCGCTGCCGCGCCCCTGCCCCTTGGTCGTAAAGAAGGGCTCAAACACCCGCGACATGACGGCATCATCCATCCCGCACCCGGTGTCGGCGATGGACACACGAATATAGTCGCCGGCCGGCAATGTGCCGAAGCGGTCGGTCATGGCCACATCGAGTTTGACGTTGTCCGTCGTGATCGTCAGCGTGCCGCCCGTCTCCATGGCGTCGCGAGCATTCAAGGCCAGATTGACGATGGCCGATTCCACTTCCGTCGCATCGACCGACGCCATTGCTGGATCTGCCAGCTGCTCGGTTCGGATACTGACGAGTTCGCCGAGCGTTGGCGCTAGAAGTCGCTTAAGAGAGGCCACGAGATCGTTGAGATTGACGGCGGCCGCGTTCAGTCGACGCGTTTGCGCGAAGGTGACGAGACGCTTATTCAGCCGCGCCCCCATCTTGGCGGCATTCAACGCTTCGCCGAGATACCGTTGCGCGCGATCCCACGTTGGATTCTTCTGCAACAGTTCGAGATTGCCGGAAATCACGGCCAGCATGTTGTTGGAATCGTGTGCGATGCTGCCCGTCAACCGGCCGAGTGCTTCAAGCCGGCGCGCTTCCACTGCCGCCGTTTCGCGCAGCACGTCGTCGGTCATGTCCTGATAGACGTACACCGAGCGCACCGGATGGCGATCCTCGCCTGCTCCTTCAAACAGCGTTTTTCCGCGCACGTTCAGCCACCGCGTCGAGCCATCCCGGCGCACCAGCCGCCGCTTGATGGAATAATCGCCCGGACCGTCAATTTCGAGCGCGCGTTGTATGTGGGCTTGCGCATCGGCCACTTCGTCGGGGTGAAACATCGTCCACCAATCTTCGAGCGTCACCGGCTCATCGGCCGTTAGGCCGGCCATCTGGCGTAACAGCGGCGACACATAAAAGCTGCCATCGACCAGATTGTGATCGATCATGCCGAGATGCGCCACCTTGGCAGCGAGCTTCATCTGCTGTTCGCTGCGCCGGACTGCGGCCTGGGATTCACGCTCGGCCGTGATGTCGATCGACAAGCTGACACACCTGACCGGCACACGGCCCGAAGGCGTATCGCGGAACACCGTCTGCCCATACCACGATTGCCAGTTCTGCTCCCCGGACCGATTGACGACACGCACTTCAAGTTCCAGCCGGCCATTGCCGTTCGGATCGGCGGCAGCCTGGAACGCCGCCTTCACGAGTTGATGATCGTCGGGATGCACGAGTTGCAGCGCATCCTCGAACGAAAGATCCGCTGGCTTCTCCAAGCCATACCAATCGGCGATCTTGTCGTTGAACGAGATGCGCCGGCTTTCCATATTGACGTCGAACAGATTGATCTTCGCCGCCTCGCACGCCAACCTCAGACGTTCCTCGCTGATGCGCAGTGCGTCCCGCGACGCGTATTCATTGGTGACATCCATGCACACGCCGATGTTGCGCACTGGCGTGCGAGGGGCCGGCGTATCGCTGAATTCGGTGCGCCCGCTCCAATAGGTCCAGCGCACGCTGCCGTCGCCGCGGATGAAGCGCAGCACGATGCGCGCGGGCCCAGTGGTGCCAATGCTCGAAATCGAGCTTGCCGCCTTGGCGGCCAGAGCCCGATCTTCGTCATGCACGTAGTTCAGGATTTCGTCGAGCGTGATGTCTTCGAGAGGCAGACCGAGAATATCGCGAATTTCGGGCGATAGGAGAATTTTGCGGGTCTGCAAATTCATATCGTAGGTGCCGGTCGTGCTTGCGGCGCACGCCAGACGCAGGCGTTCCTCGCTGAGCCGCAGTGAATCCTGCTGCGCACGCTCTGCGGTAATGTCCTGCCACGTTCCATAGGAGCGCACGGCCTGGTCTGGCGGCGCGGTGCCGTCCGCGACGACATTCCATTTCGATCGGATCCATCGGATTGATCCGTCGCGCAGCAATAGGCGGTACTCATGCGGCTCAACCGGCATAGACCACAGAGCCGATCGGTCGTACTGGATCTTGCTACGCACAAATGCGCGGTCTTCGGGATGCACTTGCGCCAGGATGTCTTCAAGCGCAACGGCCGGGCCAAGACCGATCATGGCCTGTGCACGGGCATCGAGGGCAATCGCGCCGGTCGCCGCGTTGCATTCCCAAATGCCGAGTTCAGATGCATCGAGCGCGTGCTGCAGGCGCTGCGCCGTGTTCTGCAGTTCTTCCTTCGCAACCACGTCGTCTGAAATATCGCGCAGGGCAACGGCTACATGCGTCACGGCGCCGTCCGCGCCGAAACTCGGATCGGTGCTGAATTCGAGATGGCGCGCCTTGCCATTTGCATCCGTGCGCCGGCGCACAAACCTGTTCCGCTTGCCAGCAAGGGCTTGTTCGATCGCGTGTGTGCAATCGGTGCGACACTCGGCTGAACACTCAGCACCCATGGCCTTGCCATAGAGCACGGCGCCGGGCGCCACCGTGGCGGCATACGCGGGGTTGGTGAAAACGTAGCGGCCTTCGGTATCGAGAAGCGCCAGTCCGATGCCGGTCGTCTCCGTTGCGGACCGCAACAAGATCTCGCTGCGTCGCAACGCATCTTCCGTCGCCTTCTGCGCACTGATGTCGGTGATCGCAAACACCGCGCCGCACGGTACGCCGGCGCTGTCCAAGCGGGGATCGATCGACACGCCGAATTGCCTTTGATCGCCTGCCGCATCGTAGGGGCTCATGCGCAATTCAAAACGCACGCTTTCGCCGGCGAGCGCCCGATCTGCGTATTTCTTGAAAACGATGAAGGTGTCCGCATCGACACATTCCTCGAGCGTCTTGCCGACGAGCGAGTGCTTGGCCTTTGACATGCGCTCATACGCCGGATTGGCAAAATCGTAGCGGCCATCGGCCGAGATCAACGCCAATCCCACGTTCGTCGAATTGGTGGCGGCCGAAAGCAGCGCCTCTCGATCCGACAATTGCGATTGCGCGCGCTTGAGATCCGTGACGTCGATATGCGACCCGATATAGAAAGGCGCCGGGCCTTTCGGCGTTGCCGATCGCAGCGCGCGTGACAGGATGTTGAGGTAATGACCGTCCTTGTGGCGCATACGAAATTCATTCTCGAATTTCGAAACTCCCTTCCGCACCGCCGCGTTGACCTCATTGATCGCGCGATCCCGGTCCTTGGGATGCAGGAGATTGACCCACGTCTCGTAGGTATCTTCAAGTTCGTCGGCGCGATAGCCGAGCATCGATTTCCAGCGCGGCGAGAAGTAGGTGCGATTGGAATGCGTATCCCATTCCCAAATGCCGTCGGTGGCGGCGGCGAGCATGGCTTCAAGATGGTCTTCACTCGTGCGCCGGCTGCGATGGGCCTGGCGCACGCGTCGCGACAATGTGCTGGCGAGCGAAATCGCGATCACCGCCGCTACAACCGCGCTTGCGCCATCCCATACGAGTTTGTGGCGCGCATAGTCCGGCGCATTTCCGTAGCGGAGATAGAGAAGGTACTGGATCGCAAACCACACGCCGCCAAACGCAGCGATTGCCATCACGGCAATAGATAGAGCAGCACTGTTGACGCCGATTTCGGCGTCTTCAGGCGCGATAATCCGTGAACGGCGGTCAGCACACATCCACTTTGCCTTAGCTCGTCAAACGAGCCCCAAATATTAGCTGACGACACCCGACGCGCCAAAGGAAATGTTTGCCGAATTGACTGCCTGCATGCGCC
>JBOFCQ010000188.1:0-2348 GCA_051646145.1 Hyphomicrobium sp. | reverse complement strand
CCTCGCTGATCGCCATGTCCGAATTGGCTTCGCGCGTGGCCTCTTTGATCCGCAGGCTGAACACGTCCGACACATCGGCGAACTCGTCGTCGTCGGCCTCCACCTTCACATCGGTGCGCGCCTTGGCCTCTTGCCCGAGAACGCCGTTGATCACGCCGTGGATCAGGTTCGTCTCCTGCGGCTCGATGCCCCATTCACGGGCGATCTTCGCGCGCTTTTCCTCGCTGATCTGCTTGCCCATGTCGTAGTAGGCGTGGGCGAGGTCGGCGCGCGGGCGCCATTCGGGCTGCGCTTGGCAGTCGGACACCAAGTCTTCGAGAGCGGCGAGCGAATAGCCCTGCTTGCCGGCCTCGTCGCGGCCGTAGCCGATCTGGCGTTCGGTCAGAGGCTTGAGCGGGCGGATGTCGTTGTTCTTCAATCGTCGTACCCCCGCGATTTTCTGAATGCTGCGGCGTCGTTGCCGCCCGCCGGCATCGTGTCGTCCTCTGTCATCACAACCGCGTCGGCTTTGTCCGGGCTGCGGCCAATGACTTCGCGCACTTCGTCCTTGTCGCGCACCAGGATGCCGGCGCGGGCGTTGCCCATCTGCACGACCTTGTAGCGATGCGCGATCAACTCGGTTCGAAGTTCTTTGTCCGGCGGCAGCGCAATCGGGTTGTCGCTTGTCGGGTCCAGCGCCTCGCGGAATCGCCAGTACAGTTCGGCGCGCTTGTTCTTGAAGAACAACGAGCCTTCTTTTGTCCGGCCGGTCGAGCCTTCACTCATCACGACTGGCGATACCCGCATGCCGAGCCCCTTGCAGAAATCGACTGCGGCGCTACCGATGCCGATCGCATCGACCGACACGGGCGCGCGGTCGCGGATCAGCGGAGCGACGATGCCGGCGGCTTTTGGGCCGTCGTCCGTCACCACGCCTGGCACGGTGATCAGTTCGTCGAACCAGCGGTCATGCCGGCGTGCCAGAGTCGTGCGGTCAACTCCGCCGCGCGCCACATCAAAGCCGATGCGCGTCATCACGCCCTTGTTGTTCTCGCGCGGCGTCCAGCGCTGCATGGCAGCATCAACCCAGGCCGTCGGGATGATCTGCCAGACGTGATCGGCACGACCCGCCGTGAAGCTGCCCTCGGCCATCATCGAGCGCAGCGGCTCCGGCAACGCCATCAGCGTGTCGGCATAGCCGGTCTTGAGCAGAAACAGGTTGTCGTTGACGCTCGACGGAATGAAAGTGCGGCTCTTCGGCTGCACCATGCGGCTCTTGACCTTCACCGGCTGACTGGTCGCAACCTCGATGTCTTCACCGTCGGCGTCGGTGATGAACCAGCGAAGCTCGCCCGGCTTGGCGGGGTTCGGGTGGTTGGCCTCTAGCCATGGCGCCCAGTAGCGAATCACCCACTCGCCTTCACTGCTCGTCGGCGGGTTGCCGGCGCCGACGACACGTTGACGCACCTTCGGGTTGTCCGATCGCATCCAGCCGATCAACGCGCGGAACTGGCTTTCCAGGAACAGCGGCAGCTCGTCGAACAGCTTTGCATCGTGAGGCCGACCCTGGTATTTCATCCAGTCGTCAGGCTCTTTCACGCTGCCGAATTCAAGGATCCGACCCTTTGGCAGGCGCCAAACGCCCGTCTGCGAGTTGTAGCCGTCGCGCGTGCCGAGAATCTTCCCCATTCGCTCGACCAAGCCGGTGAGCTGAACGGCTTCACGGCGGAACAGGATTGAGTGCTCTTGGTGTTGCAGGGCCAAGCCAAGCAGCAATTCACTTTTGCCGCCGCCAGCTTGGCCGCCGTAGAACAGGATGTCGGCCTGCGATTCAAGCGCCGTTGTCTGTGGTCCAACTTGAGGCACCCAGACGGGAGCCTGTGTCGCCAGCACCTTGACGATTTGCGCGCGCTCCTCCGCCGAGAACCGCGGCAGCAGTTCCAGGATCTCTTCGGCAAGCGTCACTGAACAGCGTGCGGCGCAGGCGAGTGAATCGGCGGCGGTGCGCGGCGGCGACCAAGATCAACGAAGTGGGCCAGCTTGCTTGCCACCTCAAGATCGCTCATGTCGCGCGTTGTTTGATCCGCGCCCTTGTCCAACTTCCAAGCCACTCGCTCGGCATCGACCAGCTTCGTGATCGTCTCGGCAAGCGCCTTCATGGAGCCGATGCGGCTTTGCACGCCGGCTGCGACCGAGAGCATCTTGTACAGCTGCGAGCGCTCCGTTTCCGTTTCAGCGCTGTTTGCCAGGATGTCGGCAAGTTGCTCGAGCATTTCCTTGTGTTCGCCATTGGCAATCAGCTCTTGCAGCATGTCCATCGCCGAATCGCGCAACGCCTTCAGGTCTTCGCGGTGCCGGATGGCAACGCC
>JBOFCQ010000176.1:0-7101 GCA_051646145.1 Hyphomicrobium sp. | reverse complement strand
TGATGGCCACCTTCGAAGGCGCGCGCATTCAAACCGCGGCGCGTGCCGTTGGCGTGGCGCAGTGCGCCATGGATCTCGGCCTCAAGTACGCGCTCGACCGTGTGCAGTTCGGCAAGCCGATCTACGCCTTCCCGCGCGTGCGCAACAAGGTGGTGATGATGGCGGTCGAGACGATGATCGCGCGTCAGCTCACCTATTTCTCGGCCCGCCAGAAGGATCAGGGTCGTCGCTGCGATCTCGAAGCCGGCATGGCCAAGCTGCTCGGCGCACGCGTGGCTTGGGCCAACGCCGACAACGCGCTGCAGATCCACGGCGGCAACGGTTTCGCGCTCGAATATCCGATCAGCCGCGTGTTGTGCGACGCGCGCATTCTGAACATTTTCGAAGGCGCCGCCGAAATTCAGGCGCAGGTCATCGCCCGCCGTCTTCTCGAAGGCGCCAACTGAGTTTAGGTGCGATAGAGGAAGCAGCCGTCATCGTGGGCAAGGTCTTGGGTACGCGCCAACCTTGTCCACGAATTTTCGCCGGATTGCAGCGCGCTGCGCGCTAGCGGCACGGCGCACACGGGTTTTGCGAGCACGCAACCCACCATCAATTCGCGAATGTGCCCTACTACAACTTGCCTCATCTCACCCAAAGCTTGGCAAGCCATGATCCGAAGTTCGGATATACGCGCACGTATTGGGGCATTCTTGCCGAAATAACGGGAAAATCGCGATCGGCGACGTTGCGCGCTGGGGCGCAATAGCAGGTCAATAGCGTTGCCGGCCGCCGAACGTGCAGCGCCGACGCGCCCGCCACGAAAACGTTGCCCATCGCCGCTGATTTACGCGCCGCGCGGACCTGACATGCGCGCGGCGGCTCTACTCATCGGCCGATAACGTCCTATATGGGCCCGAGAGTTTCGGCGCTGAGGGATGGCGGGCTTATGGCACTGCGCGACAGCACGGCAGGATATGGTCTCGTCAGTCGACTGTTGCACTGGCTCATGGCCGTCGCCATCGTTGGTCTCTTCGCACTCGGCTATTGGATGGTCGACCTCGACTATTACAGCCCCTATTACACGAGCGCTCCCAACATGCACCGCTCGGTCGGCATCATTGTCGCCATCGCCCTTGTTGCGCGCATCGCGTGGCGGCTTGGCAATACGCATCCTTCGATTGGCAATCTCTCGCGCTTTGAACGTGTGGCGGCGCGTGTGGCGCATGCCGCGCTTTACGTGATGATCGCGGTGGTCTCGGTCAGCGGCTACTTGATCTCTTCGTCGGGCGGCGCGCCCATCGACGTGTTCGGCCTCTTTCAAGTGCCCTCGATCGTGACCGAGCAGGGATTGTCCGACCAGGCCGGATTCATTCACAAGATCATCGCTTACGCGCTAATGGCCTTGGCCGTCGTTCATACGATTGCCGCGATGAAGCATCATGTCATCGACAAGAAAGATACGCTGACCCGCATGTGGTCGGGTGCCAAGTCGTGAACCTTCGCCACCCCCCTGAGCTCAACGACCTGATTGGAGATACGCATGAAGACTAAGATTCTGTCGGCGGTAGCGCTTGCCGGCCTCATCATAACCGCCGCGCCTGTGGACGCGGCCGACTACGTGATCGACACCAAGGGCCAGCACGCCTCGATCAATTTCCGCGTCAAGCACCTCGGCTATAGCTGGCTGACGGGCCGCTTCGACAAGTTTTCAGGCACCTTCAATTTCGACGACAAGGCGCCGGACGCGTCGAAGGTGAAGGTCGAGATTGATACCGCGAGCGTCAATTCGAACCACGCCGAGCGCGACAAACATCTGCGCAGCGACGATTTCCTGAACGTCGCGGCGCACCCGAAGGCAACGTTCGAAAGCACGTCCGTCAAGCTGTCGGGCGAGGGCAAGGCGACGATCATCGGCAAGCTGACGCTCAACGGCGTGACCAAGGACGTCACCATCGACGCCGAACGCATTGGCGGCGGCGCCGACCCGTGGGGCGGCCATCGCGAAGGGTTCAGCGGCAAGACAAAGATTGCTCTCTCCGATTTTGCCATCAAGAAGGATCTCGGGCCCGCAGCCAAGGACGTCGAGCTGACGCTGGAAGTCGAAGGCGTGCGCCAGTAACGGCCAACCTTTGGTTGGGACATTGGAAAGGGCCGCGGCGCGGGTGCGTTTGCGGCCCTCGTCCGTTCAGGCACGCATCGCGCACGACTGGGTCACGACAGCGCGGCATCTTGGCTGCGTGAGACGCGTCAAAACTGGGCACAGCACGCCCGTGTCGCGCGCGCGCCCGCTGGAACCGTGGTAAGCGAAACGGCAAATCAGACCACCGGGCGCGTTGTGATGAACAGATCGATCTTGATTACAGGATGCTCGTCGGGCATCGGGCTCGACGCCGTGCGCACATTGAAGGCGCGCGGATGGCGGGTGATTGCGACGGCGCGCACGGCCGAGGCGCTCGATCGGCTGCGCCGGCATGAGTATGTCGAGGCGCTGCCGCTTGAACTGATGGACCCGGGTTCGATCGCGACCTGTGCCATCACCGCGCTCGATATGACCGGCGGCAAGCTTGGCGCGATATTCAACAACGCCGCCTATGGGCAGCCGGGCGCGGTGGAAGATCTGTCGCCGGCCGTTCTGCGCGAACAGCTCGAAGTCAATCTCATCGGCACGCACGATCTGACACGGCGTATCATCCCGGCCATGCGCCGCAACGGCGCCGGGCGCATCGTGCAGTGCTCATCGGTGCTGGGCTTCGTTGCAGCGCCCTATCGCGGCGCCTATTGCGCATCGAAATTCGCGCTGGAAGCGCTATCGACAGCCATGCGCATCGAACTGGCGGGATCGGGCATCAACGTGTCGCTGATCGAGCCGGGCCCGATCCGATCGCGGTTCGTTGAAACGGCGCTGGCAAAGTTCAAGCGCAACATCGATATCGAGGCGTCGCCGCATCGCGATGCCTATGTCGCGCGGCTGGCCGGAATGGAAGCGGGTGGCAAGGAAACGTTCAAGCTCGAACCGGCTGCTGTTTCCAAGCGCCTCGTCCATGCGCTCGAGAGTACGCGCCCGCGCCGTCGCTATTATGTGACGACGCCGACATATCTGGCGGCGATCGGGCAGCGGATATTGCCGCCGGCGCTCAACGAAATATTCCTGAAGAATTTCTGACGCGAGCGCTAAGGCGCGAGACCCAAGACTCGTGCAGCAACACGCGATGCGTTTCCACGCGATATGTCTTCGCAATGCGTTGTCTGCACGCCCAAGAAAAAGGGCGGCACGCCAGAGCGCCCGCCCGCATTCCAATATTGTTTCGCTGCTGATTGCAGGCGATCTCATGCAACGGCCGGCAGGTCAGGGCCGCCGAAGCAGCCCTGACCGCGGCGTCGTTAGATTTCGCCCTTGCCCATCATGTCGCGAATGGTCGCCGCCTGACGCAGCGCCAGCGACACGATGGTCAGTGTCGGATTTTCCGTCGCACCGGTCGTGAACTGGCTGCCATCCGACACGAACAGGTTCTTGATGTCGTGCGTCTGGCCCCACTTGTTGACGACGCCGTCCTTGGCCTTGTCGCTCATGCGATTGGTGCCGAGGTTGTGCGTCGAGGGATACGGCGGCGTTGGGAACGTGCGCGTTGCACCCACGGCTTCGTACACGGCGGCACCCTGCTTGTAGGCATGGTTGCGCATGGCGATGTCGTTGGGGTGATCGTCGAAGTGCACGTTCGGCGCCGGCATGCCGTACTTGTCCTTCACGTCCTTGTTGAGCGTGACGGCGTTCTTTTCCTGCGGCATGTCTTCGCCAACGATCCACATGCCGGCCATGTTCTCGTAGCCGTCCATGGCAGCCGAGAAGTCACGGCCCCAGCCACCCGGATCAAGGAACGCGGCCATGAACGGGAGCCCGATCGACAGCGTTTCGAGTTCGTATCCGCCCGCGAAGCCGCGCTTGGGGTTGTGGCCTGCTTCATCCGAGATGATGCCGGCCATCGTCGTGCCGCGCCACATCTTCACCGGCTTCTCGAAGATGCCGTACACCGAGCCCGTGGTGTGGCGCATGTAGTTGCGTCCCACCTGACCGGATGAGTTGCCCAAGCCGTCCTTGAACATGTTGGACGCCGAGTTGAGCAGCAGACGCGGGCTTTCGATCGAGTTGCCGGCGACGCAGACAACGCGCGCCTTCTGCTTCTGCTCCTTGCCGTCCTTGTCGAAGTAGACGACGCCCGTCACCTTGCCCTTGTCGTCGTGCTCGATGCGCGAGACATGGCAGTTGGGGCGGACTTCGAGTTTGCCGGTCTTCTCGCCCTTGGGGATTTCAGAGTAGAGCGTCGACCATTTCGCGCCCGACTTGCAACCCTGGAAGCAGAAGCCGATCTGCTGGCAGGCGCCACGTCCGTCACGCGGTGCCGAATTGATCGACATGCGGCCCGTGTGGCATTCCTTGTAGCCAAGCTTGTCCGCGCCGGCCTTCATGATCTTGAAGTTGTTGTTGCCGGGCAGGCCTTCGATGCCGTTGGTGCGTGTGGTGCCCATGCGATCTTCGGCCTTGGCATACCACGGCTCCATTTCCTTGCCGTCGATCGGCCAGTCGAGCAGGTTCGCGCCGGCGATTTCGCCGTAGGTCGTCTTGGCTTTCCACTCATGTTCCTGGAAGCGCAGTGATGCGCCGGCCCAATGGATGGTCGAGCCGCCAACCGAGCGCACGATCCATGCGGGGAGGCCGGCGAAATCCTTGGCGACGCGCCAGTTGCCCGACGTTGTGCGCGGATCGAGCCAAGCGAGCTGCCCGAATGAATCCCATTCGTCGTTGGTGAAGTCTTCGATCGAGTGACGTGCGCCCGCTTCAAGAATGACGGTATCGACGCCGAGAAGGGCCAGTTCGCTGCCAACGGTTCCGCCACCGGCACCAGAGCCGATGACCACAACTACGCTCGCGTCGTCCAATTTATAAGGTGCCGGCATGGGCATTCCTCCGAGAATTATTATGATTGGGTGTTAAGCCGCGCGTCAAAGCCAGGCGATGTCATCGAAGCCGCGCTTGATGTAGCCACCCTTGGAGGCCGACTCGCCTTCGTAGCCGAACGACGGCCACAGCTCTTTTTGATTGTAGAGCGACACGACGAGATCGCCGCGAACAGCCTGGAAGAAGCCGTCCTTCTCGATTGCGCGCAGCAGCGCGACGCGCTGATGTTCCCAGCCGACATCGGCATAACCAACGCCGTGCGCTGCCTTGGCGGCGGCATCGAGTTTCGCGACACCTTCTTCGAGCTGCGTCTTCAGCGGCGCGCCTTCGGTGGACTTGCCATCGAGGCCCTTCACAGCGACGGCATAGAACCGGTCTGCGAGACGGTCGTGCGGATAGATATCGCGCGCCATCTTGATGAGGGTGCGGACCGTCTCGGGCTTCAGGTTCTTGGCTTCGACCGCCCATGCCTCAGTCGGACACATGACGGCATTCGCGGAGATAACGAGAGCGGCCGCGCCGGTCGTCGCCATGAACGATCGCCGGTCAACCTTTGGCGTCTTGTCGATGAGATTCATTCGGGCATCCTCCTGGATAGTCTTTGATTGTTTTTGTCGTTACGGGTCATGCGATGCTGTCAGGAGCAAAATCGCGCTGGATCGCCAGCGTCATTCGGCTCCGGCTTTGGTGGGCCCTCCACTCAGACTTTTGAGATATGCGATGACGAGCTTGCGCTTGGCAGCGTCGGGCTGCGCATAGGGCATGCTGGAACCGGGGATGAACGTCGATGCATCCGAGATCCATGCGTCGAGCGTTTCCTCGCTCCACACGAGGCCGCCGGCGCCGGCGGCCTTGATCGCGTCGGAGTAGGCCGGAAATTCCGCAAGTGTGCCAGCTTTTCGGCCCAGCACGGTTTTCAAGTTCGGGCCCTGGCGAATGGGCGCGCCGTCCTCGACCGTATGGCAGGTGCCGCAACTGTTCAGAAACTGTTTGGCCGCGGCGGCCGGATCGACCGCATCGTCGGCATGGCCCGCGCGTGAACCCGTGCTGACGCCCACGGCGATCGCCAGGGCCACAACGCTTGTCGCGATCAGGGTGCGAGGCCTAACGCCCATGGCACAGCACATTTGAGACAAACCAAGCCTCCCCGACGGCGTTCGCGACGACACATCAAGGCTAAGTGGGTCACTCGTGCGCGGGGTAGTACTGACATACTACAAATACCAAATCTCCGCGCATGAACTTCCATCTCAGATAGATTGTGCGCAACTATTCGGCAGCTTGCAGGCGACTGTCGGTCATGCGGCGCGGACGCTCGCGCAACATGGCTTCGGCGTCAGGGCGCCCGCGAATTTCGGAAACGTAGGTCAGGCAAGCGCAGCGCAGCAACGACGTGAAGTTGTGCGTATCGCCCGAAAGCATCAGCACCTCTTCGTGCAGCTCGGTCAGAAAGCGCCCCAGCGGCATTCGCGATTGTGCCGCGATTTCCTCGAGAATATCCCAGAAAGCGGCTTCAAGTTTGACGCTGGTTGCGTGACCGCCAAGCCTGACGGAACGGGCCTGATAGGCGAACGATTGCGCCGGCTGGCTCGATAAAATTCGGCACATCGTGCCACCTCCCAAGATTATATTTTGAGGTGACTGTAGGCGCGACGGCAGCGAAACTCAAATGCTCATAGGGATTGGATAAGCGTCATCGAGGTGAGCGCGCGAAGAGCGTAAACGTGCGGCCGTCGCTGTCATGGCGTTCGGCATTGCACAACATGAAGTGCGATGCAGCATCGCTGCGTACAGCGCGCACCGCCGGCATGTTGGCGGGGGACATGTTGGCTGAAGGAATGCTGCAGGTTGCGCGTAACGAATGAGCGGCGTCGTGCGAGCCGCTCGAAAAAGCATGCGCGGCCGCGCTTCGGAATCAAGCCGAAAGGGCCTGAGGAGCGCAGCCGCGTTGGTCTCCCAGATACGCAAAACATCATTCCAGGAGCCTCACGCATTTAACTCCCAAAAGCTTTCCACAATGCAAACGGACGTTGACCCGGCGCAGCTATTTGTGCGTTGCGAGAAGCCAGCCGATCAGCGGCACGGTGATGGGGTGCGGGAGAACGCGAACAGCGCCGTAGAGCAGGCGGTTCAAAAGGCCCGGAACAATGACGCGCTGGCCGAGC
>JBOFCQ010000174.1:0-4939 GCA_051646145.1 Hyphomicrobium sp. | reverse complement strand
GACGAGGCACTGCGCGGTGTCGAACGCGGCAAAGAGGATGAAGATGGCGCGGATCGCCACCGCGTTGTCGAAGTAGCGCGCCGATGGCGGGCTTGAACTTTGCATCAGCCCGGTGAACAGGCGCGCCAGTTCGAGGCGGCGTGCTTTGACGAGCTGCTGCGTCTCAATCGGATCATCCGTTTCTTCACAGAGGAAGCTGCAGAGAATAGGTGTGCCGTCGATCGAGGCCAACGGCAAATTGTGCTCTGATTTTCTGACCGCTTCCGGTGTGATGTGCGGCCCACCGGCCTCGGCGATGAGACGCAGCAACGTTGGCGTCGGCATCATGAGCGGAGAGAGATCAGCAAGATCTATCGGTTCGCCGTCGTCATTCAAGACGCGGACGCCATAAGCGCTGAAACTCGTTTCGGTCATGAGTTGTGATCCCGCCGCTGTGCCAGATGGCCCGTTCAGGCCTGGACATAAGGGACAGACGCTAGGCTGCGTTGCTTGCGGCGAACTGGGGATCGAAATCTGTGCGGCGCCCATTGTGCGGACCTTGGCCGGGCGCGCGTTGGCGCAACCGTCAGGCCTCAGCCGTCAGGCGGCTGCGTGCGCGTGCCTGTTCGCCGAGATATCGGAGCGGTTCCGGGTTTTCGCCGCACGGGTCGACGGCTGGGCATGCGCCGTGTTCGACAGATAGCGGCGCGCGTTCTCGATTTCGGCGCGCACGATCGTCAGCGGATGCGGGCACAGATCGCTGTTGTCGCGCGGGGCAAGTTCCAAGGCGCGCAACGCCTGCGTCAGATTTTCGAGGGCTTGCTCTGTTGCGGTCCGCGAAAATCCATTGAGCGGATCAATCGAGTGTATTGAGGGTTCCAGCTTCATTGCTGCATCACGTCCTCTGTGATTCGCCTGCCGCGGGGAACGCGATTGCAAGCGACGGATCATCATGATCCATGACGGCAACACTATCGCGCGTGCCTTGCGCCGACCTTGCAGGGTGCTCTGAGCGATGACAATTCAACGCCGCGGCGGATGTGTGCGTAAGCGCGGCGCAAGCCCGCTCCGCCACGCTGACGCGCAATCGATGGCGCACGTGCGCGGTCGGATCGCATGGGTGCAATGTCTCTGCGCGCACGCAGCGTGCGCGTGATGGCACACGTTGCGGTCGAGTTTCAGCTTTGTCAGACACGCGAGTTGGCGGCATGAACGAAACGTTTCTCTCGGCGATCAAGAAATTCGAGGGCTTCACCGCCCGCGCCGAATGGGATTACGCGCAAAACAGCAACGGATTCGGCACCAGGGCGCGTTATGCCGGCGAAGTCATCGACCGCTCCGAAGCCGAGCGCCGCTTCAAGGCGGAAATCTCGGATGCCGAGGCAAAGGTCACGAAATTTGCACCGAATCTCGAGCCGGGCGCCAAGGCAGCGTTGACGTCGTTGACCTTCAACGCCGGCACCACGTGGATGAAGAGCGGCCTGGGTGCGGCCGTGCGCGCCGGGGATTGGGAGACCGCGCGGCAGAAATTTCTGCAATACAATAAAGCCGGCGGTGAAGTTCTGTCGGGGCTAACATCGCGTCGTGTTGCCGAAGCCAACTGGATCGGTGGCGGCGCAGACCAAGGGCTTCAGGTCGCCGAGGCGCATGTCAAGCACGACGTAACGGACCGCGCTGATCGACCCGCCGTGTCCGCCTCTGTCGAACGTGTGGCGATGGCGTCGGCAGACATCGACCGCATGTCTGCAAGCATGTCGCGTGTCGGCCCGGGTTCCGACGCCGGTATTGCCGTCGCCGATATTCGCGCGGCAACGGCGCAACTCCATTCGGTTCTGCCGAACTTCACGGACTTCTTTGATCGTCCAGCGGCGCAACCGGGCAAACGCGATTCGTCTGATGAGCGCCATGAGCGTGAGAATTCTGTGACCTCGCGCGACGACGTGGCGTCGGCTTAGGCCGGTTTTTGTCTGCTGCGTCGGCGCGGCGGGCGAGCACGTCGCTGCAATGTGCAATCTCCGTCGCAATCGAGATGCGACGCACAACTGCGTCCAACCGCATCTGTTGTGATGAGCCGCGCACCCGACTTCGCGCGCGCGGGCGCAAGCAGATCCCATCGCATGATGGACGTCGCACTCTATATATCAGCGCGCCCGAAAACGCGCTCAAACGCCAAGTCCTCTAGTTGTTAGAGACTGCACATCAGCCTTCGATGTCCATCGTCTAAAAACCATTTATCGAACGATAATTGCGTGTAACATCAAAGCGTTACGCCTTGAAATTAACTCATTTTCTGTTGAAAAAGGTCGGCGCCGCCCGCAAAGTTTGTTGACTCGATTCGGGGGGCGCTAAATGATTTTGATTGTTGATGAGCGGAATGAAGTCGTAGAGGGCTACGCCTCTCTTTTTGATAGAGAGGGTGTCTCGGCGACGGGCATCAACTCGGTCGATTTCAATAAATGGATCAGCACCGTCTCCGAGGTAGACCTCGGCGCCGTCGATGCCATCCTGCTCGGCCACGTCGAAGGCCGCGCCTCGATCACGCGCGGCGTCAAGTCTCGCCTGCGCACCGCGCTCATCGCTCTGAACGACCAGCGCTCGCTCGATGAAACGCTCGAACTTTTTGCTGCCGGCGTCGATGATGTCATCGGCAAGCCGGTGCACGTTCGTGAAATCCTAGCACGAGTCGCGGCCATCCGTCGCCGTTTGCCAGCAGGCGACGAACAGCCGGCTGCCAACGGCCTGCGCGTTTTCTATGACGGTCGCGATCCCGAAATCGGCGGTCATGTTCTGCGCCTGCCGCGGCGCGAACGCCGCATTCTGGAATATCTCGTGAGCAAGAGCGAGCGGCGCGTGACGAAGACGCAGATCTTCAACGCGGTGTACGGTCTCTTCAACGAAACGATCGATGAGAACATCATCGAAAGCCACATCAGCAAGCTGCGCAAGCGTCTGCGCCAGCGTTTGGGTTTTGATCCGATCGATTCACAACGCTATCTCGGATACCGTTTGGTATTGCCGGATGTCGCAATTGAAGCGCAGGGCGAATTCGCGATCGACGAATAAGTCTATATCGGTAATTTAGTCTCTATTCTTTTCGCGTTGTTCGAATTCTGGCTGAAGTTTCCGTGCCAGCCCCGCGTAAGTCCCTTGTGATTAAGTTGGTAGATCACAAGCTGGATTATAGGGGTCGATCATGAGTCTCTTCGGTGTCATGCGCACGAGTACGTCGGGGATGGCGGCGCAAGCCGATCGACTGGGGGCGGTGTCGGACAACATCGCCAACGCCAGCACCACAGGCTACAAGAGAAGTTCGATCGAATTCTCAACGCTCGTGCTCGATTCCGGCATTCAGACGTATGAATCGGGCAGTGTCGAGCCGAACATCCGCCGCGCCATCAGCGAGCAGGGCGCGTTCAGCTACACGAAATCGGTGACCGACCTCGCCATCAAGGGCGAAGGCTTTTTCGTCGTCAACGACAATTCCGGACAGTCGTTTCTGACGCGTGCCGGCTCGTTCGTGAAGAATGGCGAAGGCAATCTCGTCAATGCCGGCGGCTATACGCTGATGGCCTATCCCTTGTCGAATGGCGCACCGAGCGTCGTTGCGAACGGCACATCGACATTATCGCCGGTCAATATCGGCACGCTCAGCCTGCAAGCGACCGCTTCGAATGACGGCAGTTTCTATACCAACCTCGATTCGCGCGCGGCATCCGTTGCCGCCGCCGATCTGCCGTCCGCCAACGCGGCAACGGCACAATTCACGTCCAAGACGTCGATCACTGCCTTCGACAACCTCGGCAACGTCGTAACGCTCGACGTCTACGCCACGAAGGTGTCGTCGGAAAACTGGGAAGTCAGCGTGTTCGATCAGGCGGCGGCGACGCCTGGCACCGGTTTCCCGTATTCAACCGGCGCGCTGGCGACAACGGCTCTGGTTTTCAATCCCGCAAATGGCCAGCTCGATCCGTCGAGCGCGCAATCCATCACGATTCCTGTGCCGAATGGCGCCAGCCTCGATCTCGATTTGTCGCGCACCAGCCAGCTTGCGGCCGACTACACGGTGCTTGAGGCGCAGGTCAACGGTAACGCGGCGAGTGCCGTCGATCACGTTGAAATCGGCGCGGATGGCACGCTGTTTGCGATTTATGAAAACGGTTCGCGGGCGGCGACCTACAAAATTCCGCTCGCAAATGTGCCGAGCGCCGACAATCTGCTCTCGCTCTCCGGCAACGTCTTCCAGCCAACGCAGACGTCGGGCGACATACTTGTCGGCTTTGCCGAACAGGATTCCTTCGGCAGCCTCGTGTCCGGAGCGCTTGAAAAATCCACCGTCGATCTGGCGACCGAGCTCACCATCATGATCGAGGCGGAAAAGAATTACACCGCCAACTCGAAGGTCTTCCAGACGGGCGCCGATCTCATGGACGTGCTCGTCAATCTGAAGCGCTGATGATCGTGTATTAGAGAGAGCTCGCGATGTTAAGTCTCGGCTTGGATATCGCCCGATCTGGTTTGGGTGTGAATGGCGAGCAATCCTCCGTCATCGCGCGAAACATCGCGAATGCGGGAAATCTGCTGTCGTCGCGCAAGATTTCAAACGTCATCACCGGGCAAGGTGGTGGCGTTGTCGTTGCCTCGATCACACGTGCAACGAACGAAGCGTTGACCCGCGGCCTGCAGAACGCCATGTCGAATTCGGCCGGGCAGACCGCGATTGCAGACGCGCTCAATCAGCTCGAATCGACTGTCAACGACCCGGCCTTAGACAGCTCGCCGGCAGCCCTGATCGGGAAATTGCGCGAGCAGTTGCAAGTTTACGCAACCAACCCCGACAACCCGACTGTCGCCGCGACCACGGTGGACGCGGGAAAACGTCTGGCGTTCGCGCTCAATGAAGCGTCTGCAACCGTGCAGCAGATCCGCAATCAGGCCGATGCGGATGTGAAAATATCTGTCG
>JBOFCQ010000145.1:0-2685 GCA_051646145.1 Hyphomicrobium sp. | reverse complement strand
GTCGATGCGCGCTCGACGCGCCCGGCCGGACCGCTCTGGATGGACGGCGCGCACCTGATCCGGCCGACGCAGGACTGCTCTACCGGCTATGGCGGCCAGGTGACGTTGAACCGCATCGAGCGCCTCGACGAGGGCGCCTTCGCCGAAACCGCCATCGGCACCATCGCCTTCGACGCCGGGTTGAACGTGCGCGGCCCCCATACCGTGGTGCGCGGCGCGGGCCTGGAACTGATCGATCTCTATGCGCGACCAAGTGCGCTCAGGGCTGGTTATCGCGGACCAAACAGCGTATAAGCCGGGGCTCGCGCGTTGGGACTTTCGGGCCCGCGCGCCGCCCGCACCGGCCGGCACCTTTATGTGGTCGCCCGGTTGCTGGAGCAGCGGCGTTGAGCGTTATCAGCGCCCGCCGTGGGCCGGCTTAGCACAGTGGTAGTGCACCTGATTTGTAATCAGGGGGTCGCAGGTTCAAATCCTGCAGCCGGCACCAATTAAATCAAATACTTACTGACTTTTTCGACTTGTTCGCCATTTTTTTTGACAAGACAATTGGCACCATGGGTCGAATTCTATTGCTTCGCGTTTGATGCTCATCTGTGCCGAAAGCATGACCGCTCCCGCAACACAACTTTTTGTGGATAATTTGTACACACCATTAAACCGACGCGAGCCTATGAGATGCAGTCGGCATGCTTGAAGAATTTCTGAAGGTATTGCTCGGCTCCAGTCTGAAGGATCACCCGATAACTGGGCTCGCCGTTCTGATTGTCGTTGGCGTTTCTTGGCTAGTTTTTTCGGCTTTTGCATCGCCAATCAAGAGGGCAGTGCAGGCAAATTTTCCAGACAACCCCACATTTTTGTGTCGTCAAGCCATGACTGCCGTTCTGATCCTGCACATTGCGATCAGCTACTTAGCTGCGTTCTGGAGTTGGTATTTTACCGATCTACCAGCACTTGAGACACACAGCGCAGCGGCACACGCACGCGCGGTTTCCTATTTCGCAACTGCCAGTATCGCCTTGATCCCCCTGAGCGCCTACGTTTTCTTCGCACAAATCGCGGGCCTTTGGCCGATTGCAGCATTCAGTGTATTGGCGTCTTGGCTTTTTGTTGCTGCGGTCGCTATCGGCAATCCCGAAACCATACCTTCTGAGGTCGGTTCCGTCTCAGCATTTGCATGGCTGTACTGCGCAACCAATCTGAATACTCAAGTCTTCATGCTTGCCATGATAGTCGCATGTCTCCTTGGAAAAGGCGTATGGAAGTTAGCGGGTAGCATCGAGCATCAGCTTCGCAATCGCGAAAA
Source organism: Hyphomicrobium sp. (assembly GCA_051646145.1). GTDB lineage: Bacteria > Pseudomonadota > Alphaproteobacteria > Rhizobiales > Hyphomicrobiaceae > Hyphomicrobium_B. The sequence continues at coordinate 1,382 of JBOFCQ010000145.1, read as the reverse complement.
ATAGATATGTGGACCCACACAAATCGACCCGCCCGATTACCGTTGTGCACCTACGACGGAGCCACGGCGAAGAATATTCACAATTGCAAGCCGTCGCGCCCTCAGCGCACCGCCTCGATCAGGCAAGAAGTATGCGCTACCCGTGATCAGAAAAACGCGATTTTCTAAAATCATCAGTGGGCGTAGTGTTCAATGAACACCAACTTCTCCGTTTGTAGACCTTGAGCTTTTTGCGCGGCGCGCGAGCGCGACTGGCGGCTTCATCACGTCGATGAGCGGTACCTAGACGGGGTGCAACTTACGCCTTCGCATCTCAGTGGAGCGCCGAATCGCGCTTGTCCTATCGATCAGGAGAACTTCGACAACTTCGCGCTGATGCCGAGACGCGCCAAGCCAGCACGATCCGCTGATGTCGTTCAGGCCGCCGTCGGGGTTGGCTTTTTGACTGGCGGCAGGTCGGTGCACACGCCCTCGAACACTTCCGCCGCCATGCCGACCGATTCACAAAGCGTCGGATGCGGGTGAATGGTCTTGCCGATGTCGGCCGGCTCAGCGCCCATCTCGACGGCAAGGCACACTTCGCCGATCAGATCGCCGGCGTGCGTGCCGACGATGCCGCCGCCAAGAATGCGGTGCGTCTCGGCATCGAACAAGAGCTTGGTGAAGCCTTCGTCGCGCCCGTTGGCGATGGCGCGGCCAGAGGCCTGCCACGGGAACACGGCCTTGCCGAACTTGGCGCCCTCGGCCTTCAACTGATCTTCCGTTTTTCCGGCCCAGGCGATTTCGGGATCGGTGTAGGCGACCGACGGGATCTGGCGGGCGTCGAACGCGCTCGCCTTGCCGGATGCGACTTCCGCCGCGACGTGCGCCTCGTGCACCGCCTTGTGCGCCAGCATCGGCTGGCCGACGATATCGCCGATGGCGAAGATGTGCGGCACGTTGGTGCGCATCTGCTTGTCGACGGCAATGAAGCCGCGATCGCTGACCGCGACGCCGGCGGCTTCAGCGCCGATCCCGCGCCCGTTCGGCACGCGGCCGACCGCCACGAGCACCATGTCATAGACGGCGCCGCCTTCGGGTGCCGCCGCGCCTTCGAAGCGCACGTGGATGCCATCGTCCTTCGCTTCAACCGCGACCGTCTTGGTCTTCAACATGATCTTGTCGAAGCGATGGGCGTTCTTCTTTTCCCAGACCTTGACCAGATCGCGGTCGGCGCCCGGCATCAGCCCGTCGAGCATTTCGACGACGGACAGGCGCGTGCCGAGCGTCGAGTAGACGGTCGCCATCTCGAGGCCGATGATGCCGCCGCCGATGACCAGCATGCTCTTTGGGATCTGGCGCAGTTCGAGCGCGCCGGTTGAATCGACGATGCGCGGATCGTT
>JBOFCQ010000131.1:0-9925 GCA_051646145.1 Hyphomicrobium sp. | reverse complement strand
CGTGACGGCCGCAGACCGCACGATCTCGATCTCCGACGCGTCACCGAAAGGCAGTCACATCCGACTGCGCGGCCAGGATTTCCACGAGGGAGACACCGTGCTCCAGGCCGGGAACATTCTCGCCCCGCGCCACATTCTGCTCGCCGCATCCAGCGGTCACGCCAGTCTTGCCGTCGTGCGCCGGCCTGTGGTCGCCATCCTGGCGACGGGCGACGAACTCGTCGAGCCGAGCGACCGGCCGCTTGCCGGGCAGATCGTGGCCTCGAACTCCTACGGGCTTGCGGCGCTCATCACGGCAGCCGGCGGAGAGGCGCGCCACATCGGCATCGCCCGCGATGAGCCCGACGATCTCGCCCGCAAGTTCGCCGACGCGGCGGGCGCCGATATTTTGATCACGACCGGCGGCGCGTCGGTTGGCGATCATGACCTCGTCAGGCCTGCGCTTGAAGCCGCCGGCGCCGCACTTGAGTTCTATAAAATCGCCATGCGCCCCGGCAAGCCGATGTTCTTTGGCCGGCTCGGCCCGATGCGCGTGCTCGGGCTGCCGGGCAATCCGCTCTCAGCCATGATCGGCGCGCGCGTCTTTCTTGTGCCGCTGATCGCAGCGCTGCTCGGACGTGCGATGCCCTCTTCCACGGTCAGGGCCGCGCTTGCGAGCCCCGTCGCCGCGAACGGACCGCGCGATCACTATATGCGCGCAACACTCGCGCCGAAAAGCAGTGGGGCGCTGACGGTGTCGCCGTTGCCCAACCAGGACAGCGCGTTGGTGACGGCGCTCGTCGCCGCCAACTGCCTTGCCGTACTGCCGGCCAACAGCCCGGCGCTCGCGGCTGGCACCGAGATCGACGTGCTGCCGCTCGACTTCTAAAGCCATTGCCGTCCGCACCCCGACAAAACCCGCGCCTGTCATGCCCGCGCCGCATTCCCTTGGCTTCAAAGCGTCACTGAACCCCTGAACCACCCATGCGGCGTCGACGCACGGCCGCCTGGCCACAAATCACGGGACATGCGCTATAAGGGCGGCGCTTCGCCAGCCTGAAGGTCCGCACCATGCAATTTTCTAAAGCCCGTTTTGTCAGTGTCGTCGGCACGGAAGTGGTGGTGACACCCACGACGAACGCGGACGCGCGGATCGCCATCAAGGAACTGCGCCAGAAAAAACGCGAGTACGGCTTGAAGAAGCGCGTTCTGGCGCATCGCCAGAAGATCGCGCGCGACGCGGCGGAACGGGCGTCGGGTTCGAAAGAGCAGCGCAAGAAGACGGGCTTCTTGGCTGGCATCGGCCGGCTGTTTGGCAAGGTCAAGGCCCGCAAACCGCGCCAGACACTGGCTGAGGTCGAGGCCGAACTCACCGCCGTCGACGAAATTCTCTACAATATCGATAGCTGTACCGTGCAGATCCAAGGCCGTTTGCTGCACTTGGACTAGCATCGGCTTACGCTTGTGCGGCTTCGGGGACACGGGCAAACGCCGCATCATCGCCCGGGGTCGGCGGCCTCATTCCAGACCGCAATTGCGCAGTGTACTAAACGCACTGAAGCGCCTCTCACGCGCGAGACCGCGATTGAACCGCGCCGCCATTGACGACAGGGCCCCATGACGCTTGCAATGATCCGCATTCTGACATCCATCTCCCGCGCGTTTGGGCGCGGCGGGCCTTGCGCGGCTCTCGCGCTCACCGCCATCGCCCTGTTCTCGGCGATGACCGCAACGCACGCACGCGCTGCCGAAGCGGACGCAGCCACGGCCCGCTATTCCATTGCCGTTTTCGTGTCGTCGCCCGCTGACAAATGCTTCAAGACCGCCGTCACCAAGTCCATCGAACACTTCGTCCGCATGCGCGTAGCGCGCTTGAACGCACTTTCTGAATTCCAGCAACGCAAGCTGCGCGTCGATATCTACGACGACTTCAGCGATCCCAACACCGCCATCGCCAACGTGCGCAAGGCCATCGATGAGCCGACAACCGTCGCCATGATCGGGCTGTCCGGGTCTAATCGCGCAAAAGCTGTTTTCGATGCGCTTGGCAATGACATCGGCACGCGCAACATTCCCTTCATCACCGATATGTCAGTGACCAGTCTGTTCGAGCCCTATGGCAATGTTTTCACCATGCGGCCCTCGCAGGAAAACGAACGCCTGCCCGTCATCGGCCGCTTTCTGCTCGATGGAAAATTCCAGCGTCCGGCCTACAGCGGCCTCGCCGACAACGCGGCATCGACCCAGCTATCGAACGGCCTCAAGGATATCGCCGGCCTGCCGCCGGTCGTCGCGACCCGCGACATCGCCATGACCGATGGCAAGCCGGACCCCTTGCAACTTGCGGCGGCCATTCAAGACTTGAAAACCTCCGACGCCGACATCGCGCTCGTGATGATGGGCTCCGCCGCTTTTGAGCAGTTCCTCAAAGAGGCCGCCGCCGCCGGCATTCGATCGCAGCTTCTGCTGCTGACCGAAGGCGATACAGCGCTGTCAACGCCCGCCGCCGCGGCTTACGGGCAAACGCTCTATCAATTGGCATGGCAGACGCTGCCCAACATCTACAACAGCCGGCTGCGCCAGCAGATGCTGAAAGACGCCGATCAGCCGTGGATCTTCGATGATACGCCGAACGCGCTGTCGAGCGGGTGGGCGGCCGGAACGTGCAAGAAGCCCGAGACGGCGAGCGCGCCGCGCCAGCAGCTCGATACCGCCAATCTGCGCGCCATTGGCCGCGGAACACGCTTTGCCGACATGGTTGGCTTGATCGGCGACATCATTAAGGTCGCACCGGCGGACGCGACGTTGTTTCTGCTGCGCGCGGGGATCGTCGATGGCCTGAAAACCAATTACGCCTCGGGCCATGGCACGTTTCGCGGCGCCTTCGACAACTGGTCGTTCCATCCGTTGCGGCGCACGGCAAGCCAGACGCCGGCCATTCTCATGCGCCCATCCCGCACCGGCAAGGTGCGCCTCGCGCCGACGCAATACGTCAAATTGCGCAACGATGCGCTGCGTTCCATCCAGACGATCTACATGGACGTCGATCTGACGCGTGTCTTTCGCATCGACGACAACGAGAAGAGTTTCTTTGCCGAGTTTTTCATGTCGTTCAACAAGAACGACGGTTTTAAGATTTCCGATATCGAGTTCAGCAATGCGTTCCTCGATACCGAAAACGCAGGCCAGCAGGTCGCCATCGCGGCGCTCCACGATGGCACGGCATCGGGCATCTATCCCGATGGTGTCGAGATCTACAAAGTCACCGGCAAGTTCATGATGAAGCCGGAGTTCAGCCGCTATCCCTTCGATACGCAGTTGTTCTCGGTCGAACTGAAACCGAAAAGCGGCGATGGCGCTTTCATCATTCAGCCGCCGCCCGAGCGCTTGCGCGACATCGCCGCCGATACCGATGGCTGGTCAATCAAAGACCAATACGTCGGCTTCGACGAGGACTACATCCCGATCACCGACGCGCGCACCGACGAGAAGAGCATCGTGCCGTTCTACAAGGTCGACTTCTCGTGGGTTATGCAGCGCGAGGCGACCGATTACTATCTGCGCGTTGTCGTGCCGCTCGCCTTCATCCTGATCGTCGCTTATCTGTCGATCTTCATTCCGCGCGAGCATTTCGAGGCCGTCGTCACGATCCAGGTGACGGCGCTGCTGTCGGCGGTCGCGCTCTACCTGTCGATCCCCAAGGTCGGCACCGACGCCGCAACGCTTTCGGATCGCATCTTCCTCTTCGACTATATGGCGGTCAGTTTGATGATCGCGATTTCGATCACACGCGTGAACGCCTGGCTGCGCCGATTTCCGCGCTGCGAACAGGGCCTGCGCCTCGTGCACGTGGTCGGCGTGCCGCTGCTGGTCATTGCCATGGCCTGGTACGTCGTCGATCAGACAACGGGTGGCGGATCGCAGGGCTGGACGGGGTTCCTCAATGAGACGCCCGTCGATGCCGCCGCCAAGCCGCTGCCTGAGAAGACGTAACGGCGCTGCGGGCTCTGCTTTGCGGCGGGCGGCAACAGCACGTGGCATACATCAACCGGAACATGGATTTCCACGGCGCGACGCCCCGTTAACGCAGGGGGCTTGCGGAACGATTTGAGAACGTGTAGGGTACATTTACGATTTGTACCGGCATCAACCCGCCTCGCGCGCAATACGTTTTCCTCTTGAGAAACGCATCGCGGGCGCGGCCCTCACAGCGGACCCGCTGCATGCTGACCGAAAAACAGAAAGAGCTGCTTCTCTTCATTCACGAGCGGATGCAGGAGCGGGGCGTGCCCCCCTCCTTCGATGAAATGAAGGATGCGCTCGATCTCAAGTCCAAGTCGGGCATTCACCGCCTCATTACGGCGCTGGTCGAGCGCGGGTTCATTCGCCGCCTGCCGCACCGGGCGCGCGCGATCGAAGTCATCAAACTTCCCGAGAACGAGGTTGCGGCCGCGCAACAGCGCAAGGTCGGCTTCCAGCCAAGTGTCATCGAGGGGTCGGGGCCGCCGAAATCCGCTGTCCCGCCGCCACCGCCATCGCAGATGATCGACCAGCGCACGGTGTCCGTGCCCGTCATGGGACGGATCGCGGCCGGTACGCCCATCAGCGCCATTCAAAACCACACCCACGACATCGCCTGCCCGCCCGACCTGTTGACCAACGGCGAGCATTTCGCGCTCGAAGTGAAGGGCGACTCGATGATCGAAGCCGGCATTCACGATGGCGACACGGTGATCGTCCGGCGCTGTAATACAGCCGAGAACGGCGACATCGTCGTCGCACTCGTCGAGGGCGAGGAAGCCACCCTGAAGCGGTTGCGCAAGAAGGGCTCGACGATTGCGCTCGAAGCCGCTAACCCGGAATTCAAGACCCGCATTTTCGGTCCCGATCAGGTCGATATTCAGGGTCGCCTTGTCGGCCTGATGCGCCGCTACTGAGCGCGCGCACGGGGCTTCGGCTTAACGGGTGAGCGGGCGATCGGCGTCACTCGGCCATCGGGTCGCTCTCACCGTCGAACGATTGAAAATCATCCTCGATCTCCGGTCGCAGCGGCGGCTTTTCATCCGTGCGTCGCGATGGACCGGCCTTGGGCGACGTTTTGGGCGAGGGGTTTGCGCCCTGATCTCGCGCGCGCTCGATGATCCTCGGGTTGGGCAGCGCCGCCTCTCTCACGCGCGCCTGACGCCGCTTGGCCGCGGCAGGTGTCAGCGCCGACCACGGGCGGTCGCCGCGATAGGCCGCCACCGTCTCGATGCGGATCGCGGACCGCACCGCATCGTGCCCCGCGACCGCGCTGCTTCCCCCATCTCCGGTTCCGCCGTCTGCAGCGCCGGCGCTCACATCACGCGCATTCGCCGTCACATAGAGCGCGTGCACGCCGCTGTCCCAGATGTCGAACACGTCGATGACGACGCGCGGGCGACCAGCGCACACGCCCGCCTTCGGCACGGCGAGGATAACAATATCGGCCCGCGCGCAGTCGTCGGCGATGGCGGCCGCGTGCCTTGCGACGGCGAGCGTCACGCCGTTGACGTTCGCGATGCAGCCAACGCCGTCGCAGACGAAGCGTTCCGATTTTTCGACAACCGCCACGTCGCGCGCATCGCCGTCGTGCTCCAGCCATTTCTGCAATTCGTAGCGACCACCGTGCTCGGGCAGCGCGCTCAAGTTCCCATCCGCACCGCGCACCGCAACGAGCGCGCCGCTGCGGGCGACGAGGATGTCGGGGCGACGCAGCGTCGGCGCCAAAGCCAAGCCGGCGATAATGGCCGCTATGCCGAATACACGCACCTGTTGGCGCACCAGCGCCAGCCATAGCCCGCCAATCACCATCAGCGCGAACGCCACCGTCGGCATGGCCGGCAAATGTCCGACCGCGCCCGGCAGTTGCGCGACCAGGTTCGCGCACCAGCGCATGGCCTCGATGCCGAGGCCCATCGGATAAAGCGCCAGCGCTTCAAGACCGAACGGCATCAACAGCAGCGCCAGCAGCGCCGCCGGCATGACGATGAAGTTGCACACGGGAATGGCGAGCAGATTGGCGATCACCGCGTATTGCTGGCTTTGATGAAAATGATAGGCCGCGAATGGCGCAACGGCGGCGCTTGCAATCAGCGTCGACAGAACGATGCCGCCGAAAAACATGGCGGTCTTCAAGATGACGTGGCGTTCGCCGCGCTGGCCGAAGCGGCGGCGCACCTCTTCATAGACGGCGACGAGTGCGGTCACCGCGGCAAACGACATTTGAAAACCGGCGTCGAACAGGCTCTCTGGAAAGAGAACGAGGATGACAAGCGCCGCAAGCGCCACGTTGCGCAGCGCCAGCGCAGGCCGATCGAGAAGAATGGCCATGAACATGATGGCGATCATGATGGCGCTGCGCACCGTCGCAAACGCTCCGCCCGATATCGCGAGGTAGGCGCCGGCACCGACGAGCCCCGCAACGGCCGCCCACTTCTTGATTTCATAGTTGAGCGCGATTGCCGGACTGAGAGCCAGAAGCAGGCGCACGAGTTGGAAAACCGCTCCCGCCATGACGACCATGTGCAGGCCCGAGATAGAGAGGATGTGGAACAGTCCGGAATTCTTGAAGGCTTCATTGGTGGCGTCGGTTATGCCGCCGCGTTCGCCCGTGATCAGCGCTGTGGCGATGGCGCCGACCTCGCCCGGCAGAGCGGCCCGGATGCGTTCGGAAATCGCATGGCGCACACTTGCGATCCGCCGCCGCCATGATGCCGAAAACGACGGATCAACACCGCGCCCGATGATCGTCGCGGGCTTGATGGCGTAGCCGACGGCGCCGATGCGCTCGAACCATGCGGTGCGCGCGAAATCGAAGCCGCCCGGATAGGCGGGCGTCGCGGGTGGCGCGAGTGTTGCCGATAGCGTCACGCGATCGCCCGGCACGATTGCGGTCGGCTGAGACAGCACACGCACGCGAACGCGGTGTGGCGCGATGAGCGCCGCGCGTCCATCGCGCGCGGCGAACGTTTCGACCGCGATCGTCAGCCGCGCGCCGCGCTTGGCACCGGGTTCTACGCGCTCGACGATGCCTGTCAGCGCCACCTGCCGCATCGGTTTCTCGAGAACCGGCGCGCGGACGGTCTCGACGCGCAGCTTGGCGCCCGCGAATCCGAGCGCCGCGACCAGCATGATGGATGCAACAATCGCAGCGTAGGTCGTTTGCCGCAGCGCGACCCTGATGGCAACGAGACTGGCGACGAGTGCTGCCGCGGCGGTGCCCGACGGTTCATTCGCCAGCGAAAAATACGCGAGGATGCCGGCGCCGAAGACGAGTGGCGCCCACAGCAAAAAGCGGCCGCGTTCGACATCGATCGCCGCTTGCAATGCGCCCGCGACATGCGACCGCTGGGGCATGCCGCGCAGGCGCCCCTCGGCATCGAACCTGTCGCTGTCATCGCCGCCGTACACCCGCCCGCGCCCCTTCCGCTTTCGCCATGCGCCATGCTACACGGAACGCTCAATTTTCGCTTCTCCTTGACAACAATGAAGGTCAGATGACTGAGACATCGCACTCGGGCGCGCCAGTCGTGCGCTTTGCCCCCTCGCCCACCGGCTATCTGCATATCGGAGGCGCGCGCACGGCCCTGTTCAATTGGCTGTATGCGCGCGGACGCGGCGGCAAATTCCTGCTGCGTATCGAAGATACCGACCGCGAACGCAATAACGAAGCGGCGGTGTCCGCCATCCTCGACGGCCTCAAATGGCTGGAACTCGATTGGGACGGCGAGGCCGTATCGCAGTTCGCGCGCGCGGATCGCCATCGCCAGGCCGCAGCCGACTTGTTGAGCCGGGGCGCTGCGTACCACTGCTATAGTTCGCCCGCCGAAATCGACGCCGCACGAGAAGCCGCGAAGGCCGAAGGCAGACCGCAGATCTTTCTGTCGCCGTGGCGCGACCGCCCGGCCAGCGACGCGCCGGCGGGCGTCAAGCCGACGGTGCGCTTGAAGGCGCCGCGCGATGGCGAGACCGTGGTGGCCGACCACGTGCAGGGGCGCGTGACGTTTCCGAACAAGGATCTCGATGATCTCATCATTCTGCGATCCGACGGAAATCCAACCTACAATCTCGCCGTCGTCGTCGACGATCACGACATGGGCATCACGCACGTCGTGCGCGGCGTCGATCATTTGACGAACGCCGCGCGTCAGACGCAGATCTATCTGGGGCTCGGCTGGTCGGTGCCGGAGTTCGCGCATGTACCGTTGATCCATGGCGCGGACGGCGCGAAGCTCTCGAAACGCCACGGCGCGCAAGGCGTCGAAGACTATCGCAGCATGGGCTATCTGCCGATCGCATTGCGCAACTATCTGGTGCGGCTCGGGTGGAGCCATGGCGATGATGAAATCATCTCGCGCGAGAACCTGCTCGCATGGTTCGATATCGACGACATCAACAAGAGCGCGTCGCGCTTCGATTTCAAGAAGCTCGACGACCTCAACGGTCATTACATCCGCGAGACGGACAACGGCGAGCTTCTTGAACGCATCAAAGGCATGCTGCCGCATCTCGACTTCGCGGCATTGCTTGAACTTCCGCTCGATCCGAAGGCCCCGCCACGCTCGGATGTGGCGCTGGCGCGCGAGGTGAAGACCCAGCTTCGTGGCATCGATACCGGCGTTGAACTCGCAGCCCGCTTCAACGCCCAGGGCTGGGATAAGCTGCAGGCCGCACTGCCGGGCCTCAAGGAGCGCGCGAAAACGCTTGCCGAACTCGTCGCTGGCGCGCTGTTCATCGTCGCAGAGCGCCCGCTCAACGTCGACGAGAAGTCGCAAAAGGTGATCGACGGCGAGGCGAAGGCGGCGCTGGCGGCGCTGCATGATCGCTTCAGCAAGGAGACGCCTTGGACGGCAGGTGAGCTTGAGGCAATCGTCCGCGGTTATGTAGAAGAGAGCGGGGCCAAACTCGGCAAGGTCGCCCAGCCGCTGCGCGTCGCACTGACGGGCCGCACGGTCTCGCCGCCGGTGTTCGACGTGCTTGAAGTCCTTGGTAAAGACGAGGCCCTGGCGCGCATTTTGGCCAGTGCGGGATCGTAATGTGCGGCCGTCAGCCTCCCTCGAAGGATGATATTGCCGCACTGCAAAAAGTCCTCTAAACCTGTGACAGTCTTAAGTTTCGTCGACTTATCGAGACCAGCCCTAGCGGAATGTGCCGCCGCAAAGGGCCACGCGGTTCGCTATCGCAGCATTTATGACTGCGTCGGATGCGGCCCATCCCACGCAGCCGTCCGGGAGGTCCTCCATGAACGCCCAGAACCCCAAGCTGACCAAATCCGCGCCCCCCAAGGCCGCCATCTCGGTGGACGGCAAGTCGGTCGATCTCGACGTGCGCAGCGGTACGCACGGGCCTGACGTCATCGACGTCGGCAAGTTGTATAAGGAGACGGGGTGCTTCACCTACGATCCGGGCTTCACCTCGACCGCGAACTGCGCCAGCCGCATCACCTTCATCGACGGCGACAAGGGTGAACTGCTCTATCGCGGCTACCCGATCGACCAGTTGGCCGAGAACACCAACTTCTTGGCGGTCTGCTACCTGCTGCTGCACGGGGAACTGCCGACCAACGGCGAGTTCATCAATTTCCGCCGCACCATCACCAATCATACGATGGTGCACGAGCAGATGACGCGCTTCTTCACCGGCTACCGGCGCGACGCGCATCCGATGGCGGTGATGGTCGGCACCGTCGGCGCGCTCTCGGCCTTCTATCACGACTCGACCGACATCAACGATCCTCGCCAGCGCGAGATCGCCAGCCACCGCATGATAGCCAAAATGCCGACGATCGCGGCCATGGCCTATAAGTATTCCATCGGTCAGCCGTTCATCTATCCGCGCAACGATCTCGACTACACATCGAACTTCCTGCAGATGTGCTTCGCGATCCCCTGCGAGCCCTATGTCGTCAATCCCGTGCTGTCACGCG
>JBOFCQ010000111.1:0-13357 GCA_051646145.1 Hyphomicrobium sp. | reverse complement strand
ACGCCGGACCTCATGCCGTCGGATATCATCGGCTCGGAAGTCCTAGAAGACGAGCCTGGCCGGGCACGCGCCTTCCGCTTCATCAAGGGCCCGATCTTCACGCAGCTTTTGATGGCCGACGAAATCAACCGCGCCGCGCCGAAAACGCAGTCGGCGTTGCTGCAGGCCATGCAGGAGCATCACGTGACGGTTGCGGGCCAGCGGCACGATACGCCGGCGCCGTTCCATGTTCTTGCAACGCAGAACCCGCTGGAACAGGAAGGCACCTATCCGCTACCTGAAGCGCAGCTCGACCGGTTCCTGCTCCAGATCGACGTTGATTATCCTGATCTCGTCGCAGAACGCCGCATGTTGTATGCGACGACGGGCACCGACACCGCCAAGATCGAGCCGGTGCTCTCGGCCCAGGAACTGATGGCGACGCAGCGCCTCGTGCGCCAGATCCCGGTACCCGATAAGGTCGTCGAAGCCATCCTGAAACTCGTGCGCTCGGCACGTCCTGGCACCGGCGCAAATGCCGAGACCGACAAGTTCGTTGCCTGGGGCCCCGGCCCGCGCGCGAGCCAAGCGTTGATGCTTGCCGTGCGCGCCAAAGCGCTGATCGATGGCCGTCTCGCCCCGTCCGTCGACGACGTCATCAATCTTGCCGAACCGATCCTGAAGCACCGCATGGCGCTGTCGTTCGCCGCGCGCGCAGAGGGCCAGAACCTGAGCCAGATCATCGCCCGTCTCGCCGAGGCGGTGGAGTAAATTCATGGCAGGCCAAGTGGGCCCTAAGTCGAGCGCCGCCACCGCGGACGGCCGCCGGGTTCTGACGCTCGAACGCGAGGCCGTCAGCCTTGTCGACGTGATGCCGGAATTGATGATGGAGGCCGATCGTATCGCCTCGACCGTCGCCCACGGCATTCACGGGCGTCGTCGCGCCGGTCCGGGCGAAACGTTCTGGCAGTTCCGCCCCTATCAAAGCGGAGAGGGCGCGCAGCTCATTGATTGGCGTCGCTCTGCCGGATCCGACCATCTCTTCGTGCGCGAGCGCGAGTGGGAAGCCGCGCACACCGTTTATCTGTGGCCGAATCTGTCGTCGTCGATGCAGTTCAAGAGCCACCTGAGCAAGGTCGCCAAGCGCGAACGCGCCCTGGTGCTGACGCTTGCTGCAAGCGAGTTGCTTGTACGCGGCGGTGAACGTGTGGCGCTTCTAGGGCTGACGCAACCGACCGCCAATCGGCGCGCAACGCAACGGCTGGCGCAAACCATTGTCATGGATACGAGCCGCGCACTCGAAAGCAGCACGCCGCCCGCGGCACGGCTCGCGCGCTTTTCGAGCGTCATTCTCATTTCCGATTTCCTCGACCCCATCGACCGCATCCGCGAAACGATTGAAGGCCTCGGCGCGGCCGGCGCGCACGGCCATCTCGTACAGGTTCTCGATCCGGCCGAAGAGACGCTTCCCTATTCCGGACGCACCGAGTTTCTGTCGCCCGATGGCGGCGAACGCTGGGTCGCCGACCGTGTCGAAGGCCTGCGCGAACGTTATGTGCAGCGGCTCTTGGCACACCGCACGGCCATACAAGAGATCACGCACCGGCTCGGCTGGTCGTTCCTCGTCCATCATACCGATCGCCCGCCGGCGGAACCGCTGCTTGCACTGCTCATGCATTTGAGTGGCGGCGGCGGCGCATCCGCGCGCTTCCAGCCCATCGGCTCGGAGGGCCTCTCATGACGTTTGGAGCCCTGGCGTTTCTCAATCCGTGGCTGCTGGCCGCGCTGGCAACCCTGCCGATCATCTATTGGCTGCTCCGCGCCGTGCCGCCGAGCCCGGCAAGGGTCGAGTTTCCGCCAACCCGCATTCTCGTCGGCCTCGAGAATGAGGAAAAGACGGCCGACAAGACGCCGTGGTGGCTGACGTTGATGCGGCTGCTTGCAGCGGCCTTCGTCATCTTCGCGCTGGCAGAACCCGTGCTCAATCCCGCAAAAGACAGCGCGCTCAAAGGCAGCGGACCGCTGGTGCTCGTCGTCGACAACGGATGGTCGGCGGCCTCGCGCTGGCCGAAACGGGCGGCGATGATCGACAGATTGATTTCGGAAGCTGAAAGCGCGTCGCGACCCCTCGTCATCGTGCCGACCGCAACGGCCGCGCGCGTACCGACGTTGAAAATCGAGCCGCCGGCGGATGCCCGTTCGACTGTCGCGGCCATGACGCCACAACCCTTCCAGCCGAAGCGCAGCGATATCGCGCAAGCGCTCGAAGCAGCGCTCAACGCCGCGTCCGTCAAAGATCCAAGCATCGTGTGGCTGCATGACGGCCTCGACCATGCGGGTGACGCGGCAGGATTTGCGGCCAAACTGCAAGCGCTGGCTGGCGCCGGCACCTTCGCCGTCATCGATGAAACAAAGGGCGAGGAAGCGATCGCGCTCGCGGCGCAGCTCGGCGAAAAAGGCAAGCTCGAAGCGATCGTGATGTCGGCCGGCGGGGCCGCACGCGAAGGCCCTGTTCACGCGTTCTCCGCGCGCGGCGAGCGCCTTGGCGAGGCCACCTACAAGCTCGCGGCCGGCGAAACCAGCACGACCATCACATTCGATCTGCCGCTCGAACTGCGCAACCAAGTGGCGCGCCTTGAGCTGCCGGGCGAGCGTTCGGCGGGCGCCGTCAATCTGATTGACGCGGCAACGCAGTGGCATCGCGTCGGCCTGCTGTCGGGTGAAAGCCGCGAACAGGCGCAACCGCTTCTCGCGCCGCTCTACTACATCCAAAAGGCGTTGGCGCCGTTTGCCGAGATCGTGCAATCGAAGGACGCCAATCTTGCCGCCGGCATTGAAGGCATTCTGAAGCAGAACGTCTCCGTCATCATGCTGGCCGATATCGGCACCGTTACCGGCGAGAGCGGCGAACAGGTCGACGCCTTCGTGAAGCGCGGCGGCGTGCTTGTGCGCTTTGCCGGAACGCGCCTTGAAAAAGGCGGCGACGATCTGCTGCCGGTCGCTTTGCGCGCGGGCGGACGCTCACTCGGCGGCGCGCTCTCGTGGTCGACGCCGCAGCAACTCGCGGCCTTCGAGGAAACCAGCCCCTTCGCAGGCCTCACCATTCCGCCCGACGTCGTGATCAACCGGCAGGTTCTCGCCGATCCCTCGAAGCTGTCGGCCGACGTTGAGATTTGGGCGCGCCTCAAGGACGGCACACCGCTCGTCACCGCCGTCAAGCGCGGTGAAGGCCGCCTCGTGCTGTTCCACGTCACGGCCAACTCCGATTGGTCGAACCTGCCGATCTCGGGATTGTTCGTCGATATGCTGCGCCGCTTGTCGACCATGGGCCGCGTGGGCGCATCGGCGAAAGTTGGCGATGCCGGGTCAGCCGAAACCGTTGCCGCGCAGGAAGCGCTGAACGTTCTGTCACCACTGAAAACGCTGGACGGACAGGGCGTGCTGAAACCGCCGCCGCCGACAGCCGAACCCATCAAAGCTTCAGAACTCGAAACCTTGAAGCCAAGCCTCGATCATCCGCCCGGCTATTACGGCCAGATCGCCAATCCGCGCGCGCTGAACGTTGTGACGCCGAAATCGAAGCTCGAACCACTCCCGTCTCTGCCGACGGGCACACAGCGTCTGACCTATGACAACGCCGCAAGCACGCTGTTGAAGCCGTGGATGCTGGTGTTGGCACTGACGCTGCTTTTCGCCGACATCCTGGCTGTGCTTATTCTGCAGGCCGGCGGCTTGCGATACATTCTGCCACGCCGCGATGCGGCGCGGGCCGCAGCCCTTGCCGCGCTCTGCCTGGCTGCATCTCTTGCGAGTTCCGGCGATGCCACGGCACAGCAGCGGACGCCCGCAACCAAGACGCCGCAGACCGTGACGTCGGCCGCGCCTCTGACGCCTGCAGAAATCACCGCGCTGCAAGCAACGGGCAAAGTGACGTTCGGCTACGTGCTGAGCGGCGATAGCGAAACCGACGAGACGAGCCGGCTTGGGCTTACCGGTCTCGGCAAAGTTCTGACGACACGCACAGCCATCGATCCGGGCCCGCCGATCGGTGTCGATATCGTCAAGGACGAGATCGCGTTTTTTCCGATCCTCTATTGGCCGGTGCTTGAATCCGCCGAAGCGCTGCCCGACCCGGTGATCGCCAAGATCGACGCCTTCATGAAGGAAGGCGGCCTGATCATCTTCGACACCCGTGACTATGGCCAAGGCGGCGCCAACACGCTGCCTGTCGGCGGCAAGAGCGGAACGGCCTTGCAGCGCCTCATCGGCAAGCTCGACGTGCCGCGCCTGGAGCCTGTTCCTGAAAATCACGTCATCACCAAATCGTTCTATCTGCTGAAGTCGTTTCCCGGACGTTGGGATGGCGGACAGTTGTGGGTCGAAGCCGTCAACGAAGCCAACGCGGAAACCCGCAAGGCGCGCGTGTCCGATGGCGTGACGTCGATCATGATTACGTCGAACGATCTCGCGGCGGCGTGGGCGCTCGATGATCGCGGACGTCCGCTCTATGCCGTCGCGCCGGGCGGTGAGACGCAGCGCGAAATGGCATTCCGCTCAGGTGTGAACATCGTCATGCATGCGCTCACCGGCAATTACAAAGCCGATCAGGTGCACGTGCCGGCGCTTTTGGAGCGCATCGGCCAATGAGTGACGGCGAAAGGTCTTAAGCGATGAATTGGTCGATAGATTTCGCGCCGCTGCTGCCGACGCCCGTGCTGTGGGTGCTGGTGCTCGTCGCTCTGGCGCTCGTCGCCATCCTGTTCATGCGCGGCACCCGTGGCGCGTCGTTGCGGCTTGCGGCCCTTGCGGCTCTCATTCTGGCGCTTCTCAATCCGACGCTGCGGGAAGAAGAGCGCGAGGCTCTCGCCAACGTCGCCATCGTTGTCATGGACGAAAGCACCAGCCAGAGGCTGGCCAAGCGGCCTGAAGAAGCGACGGCCATTCGCGCCGATCTCGAAGCGAAGCTCGCGAAGATCCCGAACTTGACGACCAAGTGGGTCACCGGCGCAAAGCCCGGCGACCAAGTGGCCGCCGGCACGAATTTGTTCGCCGATCTCAACGCCGCCTTGAACGATACGCCGCCCGATCGCATCGCGGGCGTCGTGCTCATCACCGACGGACAGGTGCATGACGTCCCCAAGACTGCGGGAGCGCTTGGCTTCGATGCGCCCGTGCATACGCTGCTCACCGGCGCGCCCAACGAATTCGATCGCCGCATCGAAGTGATCCAGGCGCCGCGTTACGGCCTCGTCGGACAATCTCGTCCGATCGAACTCGCCGTGCGCGAAACCGGAAAGACGCGCAACACCGCTGAACCCGTGACGTTGAAGGTGCGCCGCGAAGGCCGTCCTGATGAATTGGTCAGAACCGAAATCGGCCGCGCCATCAAAGTCGATATGCCGTTCCCGCATTCGGGCACGAACATCGTCGAAATCGAGCTGCAGACGGCGGACGGAGAATTGACGCCGGCGAACAACCGCTCCGTTATTGCGGCCGAAGGCGTGCGAGAGAATTTGCGCGTGCTGCTGGTATCCGGTGAACCGCACGCAGGCGAACGCACATGGCGCAATCTGCTGAAATCGGATGCCGCCGTCGATCTCGTCCATTTCACCATTCTGCGTCCGCCGGAAAAGCAGGATGGCACGCCGATCAATCAGCTCTCGCTGATCGCGTTCCCAACACGCGAGCTGTTCTCGGAGAAGATCAAGGAATTCGACCTGATCATCTTCGATCGCTATCAGCATCGCGGCATTTTGCAGATGCTCTACTACGACAACATCTCGCGCTATGTGGATCAGCATGGCGGCGCGTTGCTTGTGGCCGCAGGCGATGATTACGCCGGCTCGTACAGCTTGTACAAAACACCGCTTTCGCCGGTGCTGCCTGCGCCGCCGACCGGCCGCATTCTCGAAATGCCGTTCAAGGCCAAGGTTACGGAGGCCGGACACAAACATCCCGTAACGCAGAACCTCGCTGGCGGCACGGGCGACGAGCCGACGTGGGGCCGCTGGTTCCGGCAAGCGGAAGTGCGCGCGGACAAAGGCCGTGTCGTCATGGAGGGGGCTGAATCGCGGCCTCTCCTTGTCCTCGATCGCAAGGGCAAGGGCCGCGTGGCATTGCTGACGTCCGATCAGGCGTGGCTGTGGGCGCGCGGTTTCGAAGGCGGCGGGCCACACACCGATCTGCTGCGGCGCCTCTCGCACTGGCTGATGAAAGAGCCAGACCTTGAAGAGGAGCGGCTGCTTGCGTCTTCGAAAGGCATGAAGCTGACGCTCGAACGCCGCACGATGGAAGACGCAGTCGACCCCGTGAAGCTGTCCGCGCCCGGCGGCGAAGTGTCGGACGTTGTGCTGACGCAAGTCAACCCGGGGCTCTGGCAGTCGACTGTCGATGTCAAGGTGCCGGGACTTTACAAGGCCGAAACGACGGCGGCGGGCACGTCGGGTGCTCCGCAAACTCTGACCGCGGTCGCCAATGCCGGCATCGAAGATCCGCGTGAGATGAACGAGGTCACAGCCACGACCGAAAAGGTGCAGCCGATTGCCGATGCCACGGGCGGCGGCGTGTTCTGGACGCGCGCCACAGGCCTGCTCGCGAGCACCGTCGGTGCTGCGGTCGATGTGCCACGCGTGTCGATGTTGTCGAACGCCAAGGTTCTCGCCGGTTCCGGTTGGCTCGGTCTTAAAGACCGCAACGCCTATCTGACCCGCGGCGTGAAACTGACGCCGCTGTTCACCGGATTGATGGCGTTGGCCGCGCTGCTGTCGCTGCTAGCCGTTGCCTGGTGGCGCGAGGGGCGCTAAGCGCGCCCCTCCGATTGGTCTACGACTTCAGTTCCGATGGATGCGCCGGCGGCTTCGCGGCAAGTGTTGCTGCGACGAGGACCTTTCACGGCCAGAACCTTTCTTTCTTTGAGGGAGCGCGCCATGTGCGATCACCACGACGACCACGAGCCTCAGCGGTTCGATCTGCAGTCGCGCCGCGCCATTCTGCTGGCGCTTGGCGTTGCAGCAGCCGGTACCGTCGCGGCGCGCGCGGCGGCCGCTCTGTCACTCGCGCCCGGAATGCGCTTCGCGCCGACGCCGGGCATCGACCTCATCGCGGATCCGGGCGCGCACGCTCTGCCCCATCCTCTGGCGCCGACGCACAATGACATTCTTGGCCCATTCTGGAGAGCTGGCGCGCCGTTCCAGTCGAAGCTCATCCCGCCTGGTGCGACGGGGCAAAAAATCACGCTGAGCGGCACGGTGATGGACACCGACGGCAAGCCGATCCCTGACGTCATTCTCGATTTCTGGAATGCCGACAAGGATGGCGTCTACGATCTCAAGAACCCGAGCCAGGCCCTAGACCCAACCGAATTCAAGTATCGCGGTCTGCTGCGAACCGGCGCCGATGGCCGCTACGAGGTCGAAACCGTGGTGCCGGGCAAGTATAAGATCCCGCCGAAACTGCCGGGCTTCGAGCAGTTTGCCGGCGTGCTGCGCCCCTCGCATATCCACGTCATGACCAGCCACAACGGCACGGTGCCGCTCATCACGCAGATCTATTTCTCAGGCGATACCGAGATCGCGGCCGACCCATGGGCCGTCAAGTCGCGCAATGTCGTGGCTCTGGATACCTCTGCCGCGGATTGGCGCGCGACGTTCAATATCGTTCTGCTGCGCTTCGCCTGACGTTCGCCCCGACGGGTGCGTTGCCACGCTGCCAGCAGGTGCCGCCAGAGCGGCGCCTGTCGTAGTCCTTTCGCGCCGAATACCTTCGCCCCGACCGCCCTCGTGACAATCGCGCGGCCGCGCCCTATCGTCTGTCCAGGACTGACGAAGCGGATGGCCAACGATCCGCCCGGGCCCCAGGAAACGCGCATGGACGAACGTACCTCTCTGAAGCCGATCGGCGTCATAGGCGCCGATGCAGAGGCCCTGCGGCTCGCGCAGCGCTTGGCGGCTAGTGGACGGCGCGTGCTCGTCTATGCCGTGCCGGGCTGCAACGTTACGAACGAACTCTCGCCGCCCAAAGTTGCTGGCACCAAAACCCCCTCACGCAGCGCCATCGAGCGCGTTGCGACCACGGCCGATCTCGCCTGTGAATGCGCCGTCGTTTGCCTCGCTGTCGACGATACCGCGCGCCTGCGCGACGTCGTCATCGGCACGCCGGATCGCTGCGGGCTCGCTGTCGAACTCGCGCCGGGCGCCATATTGATCGACGTTGGCGTGCGCACGCCGCGCGAAATCCAGGCCCTGTTCGGTCTCGTCGGACGTCGCGGGATCGGCGTTGTCGATGCCGCCATCATCGGCAGCGCTGAAGCGCTCTCGCGCGGCACGGCGCGCGTGCTGACCGGCGGATTTCCCGACGCTGTTGAGGCCGTCGCCGACATTTTGGGCGAACTGGGCATCGTCGAACGGACAGGTCCGCTCGGCAGCGCGCAGACTGTTGCCGCACTCATGGGATTTGTCGAAGCAGCCCACCACGAAGCCAGCGCCGACGCAACGAGCGTTGGGCAGGCACTCGGCCTCTCGCCGCATACGCTGTCGCAACTGTTGCCGTCGGAGCCCGATGCCGGCAACGTCGTGCGCCTGCGCCGCCGCGCCGAAGTTGCGCGCCGCATCGTCGAGGAACGGGGCCTTGGCGCCGAGATCATCTCCTTCGCGCGTGCGCGACCGACGACCGCACATTCCGACGCGCGCTGAAAATCCACAGTTTTATCAAGTCGTTTGCGCGCCTTCGGGCGCGACTCGCAGCACATTGCCGCCTCCAGCGCCAACCGATGCGAGGCAGACATGTCGGCCCTATTCAGAATTGTATATGCGGCCCATGCCAACGGCACGCACCACAAGCTTGCGCTCGATGCCCTTGGCTACATGGAACGCGGCGATGCTGAACAGTGGCGGCGCATGTTTCTCAAACACGTCGATGTGTTTCTGGAAGGCGCCAAGGCGCCCGACACCAGTTTCAAGGATTTCAAGAATCACGTGCTGCACGTGCGCGACGGCTTCTGGGGCGGCGCGCCGGAAAAAGTCGAGGCGTGGTACGGGCACACCGTGACCGCGCTGAAGGAAGGCGACTGGGCCAAGGCCGCCTATGCCGCCGGCGTGCTCAGCCACTATTACACCGATCCCGTCATGCCCTTCCACACGGCGCAGACGGAGGCTGAAAATGCCATCCACCGCGCCGCCGAGTGGTCGATCAATCGGTCCTATGACAGCCTGATCGCGCTTGGCCGCGCGCGCCATGCGTCGCTCGATGTCGCGCGCCCTGAGAGCCCGACGTGGCTCAAGGAAATGACGTGCAACGCGGCGCAGTTCTCGAACCGCTACTACGAAACTCTGATCGCGCATTACAATTTCGACGTCGGCGTCGTGCGCCCTGAAGAGGGCTTCAACGACACGGGCCGTGCGGCCATTGCCGAACTGCTCGTCTACGCGGCGACCGGGTTCGGCCGCATCGTCGACCGTGCGGTTGCGGAAGCGGGCGTTGCGGCGCCCGATGTGTCGTTGACGCTCGAAACGGTCATGGCTGCGATCAAGATCCCCGTGAAGCGCCTGATGAAGCGGCTTGCCGATGCCGAGGACCGGCGCGTGGTTGAAGCCATGTACGATGAACTGAAGGCGACCGGAACGGTGGACGCCAGTTTGCCGGAAGATGACCGCATCGTCCGCGATCTCTACGCGCGCGAGGTTTTGGCCATCCGCGAGCCGAAGGCTGCAAACAAACGCGCGTTGCGCATCGACGGACCGGACCCGGCGGTGGCCGCCGCCCTGGCGCAGAAGTCTGAACTCGCCGGCAAAGGTCTGCCGCCTGCAGCCCCGGCGGGCGACAGCGCTCCGGCCGTTGCGCGTAAGCCCGCAGCAGCAAAGATTTCGACGCACAAGGATGCGGCGCGCGAACTGCCCGCGCTGAAACCCGATCCAGCGCCGATTGCGACGCAGCCCGCACCGCAGCCTATCGCTCCACCAACACCGACGCAGGTGACACCGACGCAGGCGGCGCCAATTCGCGCGCCAGAATCTGTGCGCCCTGAGCCTATCCGCACTGAGGCACCCACAATCGCACCGCGCGCAACAGAGCCTGTGACGCGGACAGTGCTGCAGACCATCGAACCGCGCGCTGCGTCTCAAACGCCGCCGCCGATCCCCGTCCATGCGCAAAGCAGCGCTCCGACCGACAACGTCAAACAGCACCATGAGGCGACGGCCGCGAGCATCTCTGCGGCGATCAAAAGCGCCCGCATTTATCTTGCCGCCGGCGATGCGCTCGAAGCGGCGCCGTCCATTGGCCCCAAGATGGCAGAACGCTTCGCCGCGTTCGGCATCACCACGGTCGACGATTTTCTGGCGCAGGATGCAAGCCTGATGTCGGACCTGCTCGATGACAGGCGACTGTCGACGGAGACGTTGCAGGAGTGGCAGGATCAGGCGCGGCTGGTGATGACGGTGCCCTCACTGCGCGGCACGCATGCGCAGCTCCTGACAGGTGCCGGCTATCGGACGCGCGAAGAGATCGCAGATGCCGATCCGGTGGACTTCGCAGCCGACGTGCTCAAATTCGCGGTATCCGACGCCGGCAAGCGCATTTTGCGCGATGGAAATGCTCCCGATCTGGAACGTATCAAGACGTGGGTGAGCATGGCCCGCGACGCCATGGCGGCGTAACGCCGCTCGCGCGTCAATCGCAAACATCCCGGACCTAACCGAGCCGCACGTTTCAATCGCACGCAAAGCGCGCGGTTCGGAACTTGCGGCTCCTCTCTGCGTTCTCGTCGCAGCACCTGAAACGGTTCCCGCGCCCTCGACATCGCACGCGTCCACGACGCTGCGACAGGCACGGACCCAAGTGCGGCCACATGCGAGAGGAGAATGCACGACATGTCACTGAAAGTTTCCACACGCGGCGTCATCGCCAGCGCGGTCCTTGCCGGTTCGCTGGCCTTGGGCGGCGCCGCGCGAGCTGAAGACGTCAAATTCGATGGCGTCGTGTCTGACATCTTCGGCCACCGCGTGGTCGTCGATGCCGGCGCCAAAAAGCACCTCGTCAATTTTGGGCCGAAGATCAAGGACGTCGGCACGCTGAAGGCCGGCGACAAGGTCACGGTCGAAGGCGATCTGAAGAAAAGCGGCGAAGTGCGCGCGCATAACCTGACCCTTGCCGACGGCAAAGTCATCGTGCTCGGCAAGGACAAGCAATCGTGGAAAGAATGGCTGCTCGGCGACGATGAGGACGACAAGCCGTTCAAGGCCGCCGATGCCAAAACCCTGGCCACGTCGAAAGGGTACACGCTTGCCGGCGAGCCCGTCGCTGAGAAGAAGCACTTCGTCGCCGAGGCGAAGAAGGACGGCAAGGATGTCGTGGTGCGCATCCATCGCGATGGCGGCATTGAAGAGAAGGCGCCCTTCAAGATCGACGAAGCCAAGGCGGTCATCAAGACGAAGGGCTACGACCTCGTCCAGGACCCAACACCGGTGAAGGAGCATTTCGAGGCGCTGGCCCGCAAGGATGGCAAGTACTTCGAGGTGCATGCCCATCGCGACGGAGAGTTCAAGGAAGTGCGCGTCGTCGACAAGGCGGACGCCCGCTGGGGCGCTTATATCCCGTAACGGCGACCTGCGCGCACGTGCCCTCAAGACATGTCTACGCGATGACGCGCAATGCGCCTCGTTGCGAGCGTCTGCGAACGATGGTGCTTCGTGGCGAACCACCGCGCCAAGACACCATCAGTCGCCGGAACGGATCGGGCTTTTAGCCCGGTCCGTTTTCTGCCGTTTGGCTTAGCCGTAACGGCGACCTGAGACGTCAAAGATCGCCGCATTTCATCACGCCGTCTGACACCTGATCCGGCATCGTTTCCTTTACGCGCGATAGCCGTTACGATTGCCGGCGCGTCAGTGATGCGCGGCATCGAACGCGGCATCGCCCGGCCCAACAAGACGGATGACAAAACATGCAACGCGACCGAACGAGCGCGCCTCACCTGCCGAAGGCCATGCATGTGACGGCCGTCGCGACGCACGAGCGTAATCTCAATCGCCGCGCCGTCCTTCAGTCAGGCATGGCCGTGCTGGCCTCGTCGACGCTGCCGTTTCAAAGTGCCCTCGCTGGCAATCAGGAGCAGATGACCGTGAAAACCATTCCGTCCAGCGGCAAGCCGTTGCCGGCCATCGGCTGCGGCACATGGCAGACCTTCGATGTCGACACTTCGACCGCCGCGCGTCAGCCATTGACCGGCGTCTTGCAGGCGCTCGCAGAGAACGGCGGCGCTGTGGTCGATAGTTCGCCGATGTACGGGCGATCGGAAGCTGTTGCCGGCGACCTCATCAAGGCTGCGGGCCTGCGCGACAAGATTTTCATAGCGACCAAGGTGTGGACGCGCGGACGTGCCGAGGGCATCGCGCAGATGGAGACGTCGTTCCGTTTGTTTCAAACCGATCACATCGACCTGATGCAGGTGCACAATCTCGTCGACGTGGACACCCATCTCGACACGCTACGCGGCTGGAAGGCGGACGGGCGCATCAGCTATCTCGGCGTGACGCACTATCATTCAGGTGCCTATGACGAACTTGAAGCGGTGATGCGCAAGCATCGCCTCGATTTCGTGCAGTTGAACTACGCCATGGATGACCGCGCGGCCGAACAGCGCCTGCTGCCGCTGGCGGCCGAACGTGGCATCGCCATTCTCGTCAACCGGCCGTTCGGCGGCGGAAATCTGCTGCGCCGCCTGCTGCCGTCGCCGCTGCCGGCGTTTGCGCCCGAGATCGGCTGCACGAGCTGGGCCCAGATCCTGCTGAAGTTCGTCGTCTCGCACCCGGCCGTCACCTGCGCCATCCCCGGCACCGGCAAAGAGGCCCACATGCGCGACAACGCGCGGGCAGGCTTCGCGCCCTGGCCCAATGCGGACATGCGGGAAACCATGGCCGCCGCCATCAAGACTTGAGGGTTTCGGGCCAACCTGAGGGGCGTGCTTCCAGCGCCGAAGGGGACGTGTAGGCGCCCGGGCGCCTGCCGCCGCCCGGCAAGCGCCGACTTATGGGGGAGACCGGCGGCCTTGCATTCGCCGCGCCAAGGCGCGACATTGGCTGAGAACCGAGGGGTGCCGGTCTTCCGGCTGAGATTGCGCAACTGAGCGCAAACACCCTTTGAACCTGATCCGGGTCATGCCGGCGATAGGGACGGAGCATCTAGACTTTCTGGATCGCTGACCGCCCTTAAAAGCTGGCTGCGGGCGTCGTTTCCAGAAGGAGATTGCCATGACCACTTCGGAATTCATCGCTGGCCTCATCGGCCCGGCGCTTGTTGCTATTGCGATCGCCATTCTCACCAACCGCGCGGCCCTCGAAGCGATGATCGGCCAGATCGCCGACAATTACGCCGTCGTGTTTCT
>JBOFCQ010000104.1:0-8991 GCA_051646145.1 Hyphomicrobium sp. | reverse complement strand
GGTCCTTGGTCACGTCCTTGGCACTATCGCTCGCCAGGTCATTGGCCAGATCATTCGCGAGATCGTCGGCAAGCTCGCTTGCGAGATCACGCAGCGCGGCGCGCGGCGCGGGCTGCTCAGCCTCATCGCGCGCAGCACTCGACGCGATCGTATCAGCCGCCGGCTCGGCCGGCGCTGCGGCCGTGGCGGCGGCGCGCGCGAACGGCGATGGTCCGAGCGAAAATTCGAAGGGATCGGCGTCCGCTGACGCTGACGTCGACGCAGGCGCAGGCGCAGGCGTAGGCGTGGCAGGCGCCAGTGGCGCATCCGGCAGCACGTCGGCGCTGAATGCATGGCGCGACACGGTGAACCCGGCGCGATGTTCGGTCTGCGGCGGGGCGCTCGAAATCGGCGTGCCGATCAGGCTGTCGAGCGCCGACTGCACGAGCGGCTTGGCATCGAACGATGACGGCGCGCGCACGGGTGCTGCATCGCGCACATCCGCCGCAAGGGGCGCGATCGGCGACAGCGATGGCTCGTGCGGCAGCGGCGCGGAAGTGGCGTTGTCGGAACCAAAGTCCGGCAACACCGGCGACACGTCTTCGAAGACGTCGGCCAACTGCTGATCGACGGCCGCGCGGCGTTCAGGCGACGACAGCACGGGTTCGATGCGGTTCGCGTCGCCACGGCCCGCCATGCGCGAACCAAATCCGAGACTGGGTCCTGCGTCGGCACGCGCGGCGCCCGCTGCGGCTTGCTGTTCGTTCGATGATGACGGCTCAACAGCCAACGCGCCGAGCGACGATGATGCAGGCGCCGTGAACTGCGGTTCGGTGCGCCCTGACGCGCTTGCCTCAGCGGCCAGAGGCGCGCTGTCGGTTGCAGACTGCGGCCGCGCATCGAGTGTCGGGAAGGCGCGCGTGAAATTGCTCTCAGTCGAGAACGGCTGACGCGTTGGCTCGGGCGCGCGCGGCGTCGTTTGTGTTGTTGGCGCAGCCGGTGCAGCGGCGGCGGGTTTCGAACCTGGCGGATCTTCAGCAATGATCTTGCGGATGGAGGCTAGAATTTCCTCCATGCTCGGCTCGCCGTGCGGCTCAGGTCTCAAGGTCATTCTGCACCCATTGCGGAGCCCGGATCGTCATCAACGGCCCGGTCGCTCAGTTACCGTCAAAGTCACCGGCCGCTCGCATGCGCCCGGTCATCTCTCGTCGCTCACCCGACTTCACACGCCCGTCTCGGCACACCGGTCGTGGCGCGCCTCATCTCGATAGGAACGCGCGCGCCGCGCAAATACCAAAACGGTGCCGGACCGCCTGCACGCGACCGACACACAACGCTTCAACATCAACCGAGTATAGCCGCGCTTTGCAGACACGCGGAACCGGAACCCGAGGTTACCCCAAGTTTTATGCAGTGAGATTGGCACTCTCAAGGCATTTTCAACAGCTCTGGGGGCGCAGGTGAAACGGGCGGCCGGGCGGCGGCGCACAGTGTCGCGGGCGTGGTCACGGCCCCGCGCAAAACGAGGCCCCAAACCGCAAGGCAGGGCCCGGCGGTTGACGGTTGGCGAAGGGGCTTATTTCACAGAACCGTGCTCAACCTGCGTGTTCCACAGATCTAGGTGCTCGCGGCGGCCGTCATCATGGGTGATGTCGAGGCCCCACCACTTCCGGCGCACTTCGTGATAATGCACTTCCGGATCGTAAACCGTGCCGACAGCGCCGACTTCGGCCACGTTCAAGCGGCCGACGGCGGCGATCACCGAATAGGTGGCGACCAGGACGTTGCGCTTGGTGGTCTCGTGCTGCACTTCCGATTGCAGCAATTCCTGGCGGGCGTTCAAGACGTCGAGCAGCGTGCGCTGTCCGACCTTCTCTTCTTCACGCACGCCATTCAGCGCCGTCCGGTTCGCCTCAATCTGAGCCTTGTCCGATTGCAGCTGGGCCTTGAAGCCTTGTAGCTGCGACCAGGCCTGCACCACGGCGGCCTGCGCTTCGGCGCGGGCCTGCTCGATTTCCTGGATGCGGGCCAGATGCGAGTGTTTGGCCTGACGGACGCGGGCATAGACTTCGCCGCCTTCGTAAATCGGCACGCGGACGCGGCCGACGACGGAACCGGTTTCGACTTCCTCGATTTGCCGCGAAGAATCGAAGCGGTCCGTGTAGGTGGCTTCGAGCTGCGCCTCTGGCAGCAGTTCGCCACGGATACGCTCGACCGTGAAGCGCGCGCCCTGTTCGCGATAGAGCGAGGCGACGACCGTCGGATTCTCGCGGGCGCTGATGCCGATCGCTTCGTCCATCGATCCGGGCAGCAGCGTGGTGCGCCAATTCGGCTCGGCGAGATTCTGCGGCGGATTGCCGACGATCTGCTCATAGACGGCGCGGCTCGATTTGAGATTGGCGCGCGCCAGATCAAGTTCGGACACCGAGAAGGCGCGCCGCGCCTGCGCCTGCGCCACGTCGGTGCGTGTGACTTCGCCGACCGCAAAACGGTCCTGCGTCGCCTTCAGTTCTTGACTGAGAAAGTCGAGATTGCTTTCACGCAGCCGGACGATCGACTGATCGCGAACGACGTTGCCGTAGGCTTCAACCGCATCTTGCAGCACTTCCTGCTCAACGCCGCGCAGCACTTCGCGACCCGCGCGGACAGCGGCTTCGGCTTCATTCACGGCGTTGGTTGTTTGAAAGCCGCGAAACAACGGCTGCACGAGCTGCAGCGAATATCCGCGCGGCGACGTCGAACCGGCGCTGCCCGTCTCGGGGCGCACCTTCGTGTTCTGGCGGCCGGCGTCGGCATTGAAATCGATGCTCGGACGATAGCCCGAGTTGGCACGCGCTACTTCTTCGTCGGTGGCGCGCAGGCGGGCGCGCTCGGCGTCGAGGCGCGGATTGTAGCGATAGGTGGCGGCCAGCGTGTCGCTCAGATTTTCCGCCTGTGCCCAGCCGGCGGACAGGCCCATGGCAAGCGCCGACACGAGTCCGATGGACCCGGCGCGCACTGCATGCCGCCAGCTCATAGCCCGCGCGGCACGACCTCCCCGAACAAACCCCAACAATTCCGCCTCCAGACCGCTGGCGACTAGGGAGCCTCACATGCTGGCCCCTGCCCTCGCGGAATTTCCCCGCTGAACAGAAGGCGTAGCGTGATTCGGGGCTGCATCAACGGCCCCACGGCTCCAGTCGCCCACAACGTTTAGAGTAGCAGACGAACGGAATGTTGGCAGTGTTGAAATCAATGGACCTTTTCGAGCGTCGGCGTTGCGCAAATCCCACAACTCCGGCGGCACGTTCGGCCGCTATTCGATCGCCTCTTCGATCGTGTCGTCGCTCCCCTCTGCTATACCGCCGGCAGCGTCTTCCGCCCGATAGGTCTCCTGGCGCCCGTCGGCGTGGATGATGTCGATGCCAAACCAGTTCTGGCGCGCGGCGTTGTAGTTCACCTCCGGGTCGTAGATCTCCGATCCCAGTTCTAGCTGTTCGACGCTGAGCTGCCCCATCGCCGCGAGCAACTGATAGCTGGAGACGACCACCTCGCGCCGCGTCGACACGAGTTCGATTTGCGCATCGAGGAATTCCTGTTCGGCGTTGAGCACGTCCAAAAGCGTGCGTTGGCCAACCGATTCCTCCTCTCTGACGCCTTGCAGCGCCACGCGATTGGCCTCGACCTGCACGTCGTCCGATTTGAATTTGGCGCGCTGGCCCATCAAGGCCGACCAGGCCGCCGTGACGTTGGCCTGCGTTTCGCTGCGGGCCTGCTCGATTTCCTGCAGGCGTGAGACGTGCGTGTGCTTGGCCTGGCGCACGCGCGCGCGCACCTCGCCGCCGTCATAAAGCGGAATGTTGACCCGGCCGGTGACGCTCGCCACCTCCTGCTCGTCGTAGAACGTGCTCGGACGCTCGCGATGGCCGAAATTGGCTTCGATGTTGACCTCGGGCAGCAATTCACCGCGCACCTTGTCGACGGCGAAGCGCGCCGCTTCCTCGCGATACTGGGCCGAACTGACATTGGGGTTGTTGCGCTCGGCCGTGGCCCACGCCTGTTCGATGCTGCGCGGCAGCAGTTTCAGTTTCAGCGGCGGCGCATTGAGCCCGACCGGCGCATGGCCGACGATGCGCTCATAGTTGGCGCGCGCAGTCTTCAATTCGGATTTGGCGAGATCGGCCATCGAGACGGCGCGGGCGCGGCGGGCCTGGGCCTGGGCGACGTCGGTCTTGGTGACTTCCTTCACCGAACGGCGCGTCACGGCCGCTTCGAGTTCGCGCGACAGCACCGCCACGTTGTTCTCGCGGATCTGCACGATGGACGTGAATTTCACGACATCCATGTAGGCGGTCACGGCGTCGAGCAGCACCTGCGTTTCAACGAGGCGTAAATTCTCGCGCCCGGCGCGCACGGAGGCCTCCGCCTCGCCGATATCGCTTGATGTGCGAAAGCCGTTGAACACCTGCTGGCGCACGGAAATGGAATAGCCCCACGGCGCAGTCGCGCCCGATGTTTCGCTCTCGGGGTCGGTCGTCGTCTTCTGATGGCCAAGTTCGGCAGTGCCTTGCACGACCGGCCGGTATCCGCTTTCAGCACGGGCCACGTCTTCATCGGTCGCGCGCAAGCGTGCGCGCTCGGCGTCGAGCCGCGGATTGTAGTGATAGGCCGCCGTCAACGCGTCGCGCAGGCTCTCGGCATGGGCGACCGACGCCCCCGCGCCGCCCCAAATCGCCAACAGCGCGCCGACGCTGACTGTAGCCAGCCACCGCCGCGACGCTGCGCACGCGATCGGCCGACGCCCGATACCCGGCTTCATGCCACCCACCAAACCTCAGCACCTAGAGTCTAGAGTTCACACAAGGTGCGATTGGCGGCTGATTCGCTGAATGAAACGTAAATCCGGGTACGCCGCGTTAACCCGCGGCCAACGTTTGGGCGCGGCAAAGACCGCCCGCGCGAAGGGCGCGCTTGCGTGGTGCTGAGATTGAGAAGAGCTGCCGGAAACGCTTGCCTAGAAGACAAACCCGGCGCGGCGCGCAAAGGCTGCAAGGCGCGGCGCGCCGGCGTCGAATGCCACGCGCTTGGTGATGCCGTGCGCCGACTTGACGGCGACGATGGCATGACCGAGTTCGGCGCCGGCAACGGTCTCGATGGCCACAAGGCGGCCGCCCGGCGCAAGCTGATCGAAGAGCCCGTCGGGCAGGGTATCGACCGCGCCGTCGATCATGATCGCCGCATAGGGCGCGCCGGCTGCATGGCCCTGTTCGAGCGCGCCGGTGACGACCGTGACGTTCTGCAATCCGGCGCCGGCAAGCGCCGAACGCGCGGCTTCCGCCAACGCGGCATCGCTTTCGAGCGCCACGACAGAGCGGGCGAAATTGCCGATCAGCGCCGCCGAATATCCGCTCATCGCGCCGACGACGAGCACCTTGTCGCTGCTTTCGATATCGGCGAGTTGCACCAGCCGGGCGAGCACGCGGGCGGCCATCATGCCGCGTCCGGCGGCGAGCGGCAGCGCCTCGTCCATGTAGGCGAGCGGCTTCATGGCGTCGGGCACGAAATCCTCGCGCTTCAGCGCTCCCAACGCCGCCGTGATGCGCCGGTCGGTCACGTCGCTCGGACGGACCTGACTTTCGACCATGTTCTTGCGCTGCAGGGCTGTGTCGGTCATCGCTGGGCCTCGCGAATGGGTTTTGCGGCGCCGGACCTGCGGCCTGATGGCCGGATGAACCGCAATCGGCGCGCGCCGCCTGTCGCTATACGCCAAGCGCCGTCCCCGTGCGACAGGAAAGCCGTCGCATCCTCCAAGTTGCCGACAGCAAGACCTTGTACAGCATTAGGGCGCTATGTTAGACCCCCGCTTCCGGTGTCGGACGGGCCTTTGCCCGGACGCTCTGGACGCATGACTTAAGGGGCCACGTGGCGGAGTGGTGACGCAGCGGACTGCAAATCCGCGCACCCCGGTTCAATTCCGGGCGTGGCCTCCAAAGTTTTTGACGCCGTCGCCGGCATCGGTATTTTGGGCCTCGTTCCCTCGAAACCGCTCGCCATCAGCGTATCGTTCTGCTAAGGCGGGCGCTCGCTGCCAGACAGCCATAGGTATTCCGCGGTAGCTCAGTGGTAGAGCGTCCGACTGTTAATCGGATGGTCGTAGGTTCGAATCCTACCCGCGGAGCCATTAAATCCCTGATGCAAATAAGTTTTTCCCTTTTGCACAGAGGCAGTGCCCCATTTTTGCTGCACGAATTGTCACTGTGATCGAAAAACGTCAGTAGTCTGATCACGTCTCATCACCCAAGTGGTCCCACTTTCTGCTCATCAATCGATCTGTTTGTCAGGTACACAAGCATGCCATCGCCCGACGAATTGCGACGCCTTCTGGAAAATCCAAATGAAACGCTGGCCGTCGAATACAAGAGCTGGCTGAACATTACCGATACGTCCCACAAAGCAACTTTGGCTAAAGCAGCAATTGCGCTCGCAAACCACGGTGGTGGCATAATCGTTCTCGGCATGCGCGGTGATGCGCAAGACGGCGGTGGACTTGCATCGCGGCCCCGACCAGTTGACGTACGTCGATACACCCAAGACGACATAAACGCAGCAATCAACCGCTTCGTCGATCCAGCAATCCATTGCGAACTATTGCATGCAAGGCATGCTGCCAGTCAGGTGGAGCATGCATTTGTCATAGTGCCCACCGGGCTTGCCACACCTGTGATGAGTAAACGCGAATGCCAAGGCGTCATTGCTTCGCAGCGCTGCTACATCCGCAAGCCGGGCCCCCGCAGTGAAGAGCCTTTAACAGGCGAGGAATGGCGTAATCTCATCGATCGATGCGTGCGTTCAGGTCGTGAAAGCATGCTCGATGCAATACGCTACATCGTGCAAGGATATGCTGGTGCAGTACCTGCAGAGAACGCGCTAGTAGCTGTAAGGGCTTTCGCGCATGAAGGGCTTACGAGGTGGCGAACTTTAACCGCCACACTGCCAGTTGACGATCCTGCGCGTATGTCCCATGGGTTTCGTGAAATTACGTTTGAAATCCGGAATTCACCGCCGGCCCCGACACTCGTGGAACTTCGGCGCAGGCT
The DNA here is from genome assembly GCA_051646145.1 of Hyphomicrobium sp. GTDB lineage: Bacteria > Pseudomonadota > Alphaproteobacteria > Rhizobiales > Hyphomicrobiaceae > Hyphomicrobium_B. The sequence continues at coordinate 1,936 of JBOFCQ010000104.1, read as the reverse complement.
GCAGCAAGCCGAAGCAATTCGCCTAACGGGTTGGCCACCATTTCTAAGTCTCGAACGCCAGCCCTTCGCGCCGAGGATCGTGGATGGCCAAATTGAAACTTGGCTAGGTCAGGCCGATGAAAATCGCATTCCGCGAGACCCTGCCCACTGTGACTTCTGGCGCGCAACAGTTGATGGTCGCCTATTTATGATTCGCGGCTACGAGGAGGATGGCCTAGAATCCACGCCTCCCGGCACCGTGCTCGACATTTCGCTGCCTATCTGGCGCACCGCGGAACCCCTGCTGCATGTGGCGCGCATAGCCCGACATTTCGGTGAAGATTCGACGGTCCTGATGACTTGCCGTTATACAGGCATCAATAACCGCACGCTCACCAGTATCGACAATCGCCGTCGCGTATTCGCCAACCGCCGCGCAGCCGACAATGAAGTAGAAATTTCGCTGACAGCCAACGTTGCCGACATCGAAGATAACCTTGCTGAACTGCTGCTTCCGGCGCTCCGTCCTCTCTATGAGCGGTTCGATTTTTTTGACCTGCCTATGAACCTCGTTGTAGATGAGCTTGCGAGTTTGCGGCGCGGCCGATTTTAGGCAACGCATGCAAAACTGATGACCGACATCTATAACTAGAAGAACGCGTTTCGCGCCGTATTCCGCTCCCAAAATTACGCAAAAATATTTATTTTTTCAATACTGTAGACGCTGACATTATCCTACCCGCGGAGCCAGTCTGGCGCTCCAGAAGTCCCAGCAAACACGTCCGCCAGCGTATCCTGACCGCGCCGCTCGCGGCTTGGGCGGCCCCTGCCTTTGGCCGGCTGCTCGTCCCAGGTTCTTTTGGCCATGTCCCGTCCTTGGGCCCAGCGCGCCAATGCGCGCCTAGCCCGCCCCGCCATCATCCCATATCGTCCGCCGCAACGAGCTGTTGAGCGCCGCGCCGTCACGGGTGCAGCGATCCGGCAGGCCGTGTAAACGGGGCGCATGGGCCTGCGCGCCCGGTAACCCAAGCACGCCGGCAGCACCTGCCGTCGGCACTGCGGCGCGTGCTGCGGCTCCTCATGAAACGCGTAACGGCGATGGTAACGGTTTGATGCACGGCTCGGAACAATCGGCGGTCGAACGCGTCGCAACGCCCGCCACGCCCTACCGCCCCGATATCGATGGCCTGCGCGCCTTCGCCGTGCTCGCGGTCGTGCTGTTCCACGTCGGTCTGGCGCCTGTCAGCGGCGGCTATATCGGCGTCGATGTTTTCTTCGTCATCTCCGGCTATCTCATCACGCGGCTGATCGTGAACGAGTTCGCAGCATCAGGCCGCATCGCATTCGGCGCGTTCTACGTGCGCCGCCTCCGCCGCCTGTTCCCGGCCATGTTGACGACGACGATCGCAAGCCTGATCGCCGCCTTCATCATGTTCTCGCCCGAGCAGCTTGCAACCTTCGGCGCATCGGCCATCGCCGCCGTGTTCAGCGTCTCGAACATCTACTTCTGGCAGCAGGCCGACTATTTCGACATCAGCGCGCACAGCAAGCCGCTGCTGCACACGTGGTCGCTGAGCGTCGAAGAGCAGTTCTACATGGTGCTGCCGGCGACGCTCTATCTGCTCATGCGCAGCTTCGGGCGCGCGGGCTGGCCGCTTGCCATGCTGATCATCGCCATTGCCAGCCTCATCATCGCGGAAGTGCAGATCCCGCGCGATGCGGAAGGCGCGTTCTATCTGCTGCCGGCGCGCATCTGCGAATTCTCGGTCGGAAGCCTGCTTGTGTGGCTGGAGCAGCGGCGCTTCAAGCTGCCGCCGCTGGGCCGCGAACTGTTGCTGGCGCTCGGCATCGCGCTGATGACCGTGCCGGCCTTCACCTACACGCCGCAAACGCGCTTTCCAGGACTGAGCGCGATGATCGTCTGCCTCGGCGCGGGTCTGACGATCTATGCCGGCGA
>JBOFCQ010000098.1:0-5743 GCA_051646145.1 Hyphomicrobium sp. | reverse complement strand
TGAACAACGGCCGCTATCTGACGCTGATGGATCTCGGGCGCACCGACCTTATGCTCTGCTCGGGGCTTTGGCGTGTGGCCCTCGCCAACAAGTGGACGCCGATCGCCAGCGCCGTCGTCATCCGCTTTCGCCGCGAGATCCGCCTCTTCCAGGCCTTCCGTCTCGAAACGCGCATCGCCTACTGGGACGACAGCCGAGCGGTCATCGAACAGGTGTTCGTTCTCGACGGCGGACGCCACGACGGGCAAGTGGCGGCGCGGGCACTGTTCAAAGGCGGATTGTATGATCGCCGCGCCAAGGCGTTCGTGCCAATCGCGCACGTGATGGCGGCGATCGGTATCCAATCCGAAAGCCCGCCGCTGACCGACGACGTCGCGGCGCTGCTGGCGTCGGATGCCGCGCTGCAGGCCGCCCCGCGACCGGCCGCGCGCCAGAACACCTAGGCGTCGTCGTCTTCGCCGATCAGGGCGCGCAAAGCGTGCGGCAGAATTTCGGAGAGGTCTTCCGCGATCAGACCGGGGCCGAAGCGCTGCGCGCAATCGCCATGCAGCCAGACGGCCGCCGCTGCCGCTTCGAAGGCCGGCATGCCTTGCGCCAGGAGACCGGTGATGAATCCCGCCAGCACGTCGCCCGAGCCGGCGGTTGCAAGCGTCGCCGGCGCATTGCCGTTGATGGCGGCGCGGCCATCGGGCGCCGCGATGACCGTATCCGGCCCTTTGAGTACGACGATGGCGCCACTCAGCGCCGCAGCCGCACGCGCACGGTCGAGCTTCGATCCGGCGACGCTGCCGAACAGGCGGGCAAATTCGCCATCGTGCGGCGTCATGACGACCGCGCGATCGCGGGCGCGAATGGCATCGAACAGTTGCTGGCGATCGGGGGCCTCGCTGATCGTGCTTCTGAGAAAGCCCATGCTGGCGCGCACGGCTTCGCGTGGACCGTCACCCTCGCGTTGGCTGACCGCCGTCCCGTCACCGGTGTCGCGCATGCGCTCCTCATCGCTTGCATCGACCAGCGCGAACGATGTCAGCGCATCGGCATCGAGAACAACAGCCGCCTTGGAGTTCAAAACCGCCATCACATCGCCGGCCGTTTCCGCGCCGACCGACGCGCCCGGCCCGATCAGCACGCTATTGCGCCGCGTATCGGCGAGGAATGCCGCAAGCGCGCGCGGGCCCGACGCCTGCCGCACCATGACAGCCGTCGTGTGCACCGCGTTGACCGCCGTTGCCGCCGCCGAACCAACGAGCGTCACCAGGCCAGCGCCGATGCGCAGCGCCGCCCGTGCGCCAAGTCGCGCGGCGCCCGTCTGCTCGGCCGGTCCCGACACGACAACCGCATGGCCGCGCGCATACTTGTGACCATCAAGCTGCGGCCTGGGAAAAATGTGCGCCCAGAGTGCCGGCCCATTCTCGAACGCCATCGGCCGTATTCCAGCGAGCACCTGCGCGGGGATGGCGATATCCGCCACGCGAACGCGGCCGCAGTAGCGACGGCCCGGCAGCAAAAGATGACCCGGCTTTTTGCGAAAGAACGTCACCGTGCGCCGCGCCTGCACCACCGGCCCCGCAGCCGTACCCGTTGTGCCGTCGAGCCCGCTTGGCACATCGACGGCGAGCACGGCGACGCCACTTTGATTGATGGCCGCGACGAGTTCGGCCGCCATGCCATCGAGCGGGCGCGTCAGCCCGGCGCCGAAGAGCGCGTCGATGACGAGATCCATGCTCTGCACCGCGTCCGCCGTTGCCGCGCGCACCGGTCCCGTCCACAGCCCGGCCATGTGACGCGCATCCCCCGACAACGCCGCGCGATCGCCGAGCAGATAGAGGCGGACGTCGAAACCGGCTTTCAGAAGCAAGCGCGCGGCGACAAAGCCATCGCCGCCGTTATTGCCGGGGCCGCACAGAACCGCGATCCGCGCGCCGCGCGCGACCATGGTGGCGGCCTCGTCCGCAACCGCCCGACCCGCGTTCTCCATCAATACCGGTCCCGGAACACCGAGCACGATCGCCTGCCGGTCGGCGTCGCCCATCTCCGCCACTGTCAGCAGTTCGTGCATGGTGTCTGACCCCTGATGGCGTCCGTTCCTCGATGCGGCCGACCCGACCAGCACATGGCAGCAGAGCCGGCGGCGGCCGAAACCTGCTCAATTATTCTCCACAATGCCCATTATTTGTTCCACTGTGCTGCCTTCAGCGGTGGCGTTTCAGCCCTCAGACAAACTAACACTTTGATAAGGCGATTTCTTTCGACTGCCTTGCAAAGTGGCATGGGGTCTGCTTACGAAAGGGTGAACCGGCCGGCCAACGATCAAAAGAAGTGTCACGCGGTCCAAGGGGCGACAAGGGGCGATATGAAAAAGATCGAAGCGATCATCAAGCCGTTCAAGCTGGATGAGGTGAAGGAAGCTTTGCAGGAAATCGGTCTGCAGGGCATTACGGTGATCGAAGCCAAGGGCTTTGGCCGTCAGAAGGGACACACGGAGTTGTATCGCGGCGCCGAGTACGTCGTTGATTTTCTCCCGAAGGTCAAAATCGAGGTTGTGCTGGCAGATGAGATGCTGGAAAAGGCCGTCGAGGCCATCCAGAAAGCCGCCAAGACCGGTCGTATTGGCGACGGCAAGATCTTCATCTCGACCATCGAAGAAGCCATCCGCATCCGCACCGGTGAATCCGGGCGCGAGGCGATCTGATTGTTGACCGCCGATCGGCTGGGCCTGTGCCGGGCCCAGCCTGCCATCATTGGCGGTTTGACGCGTTTCGAAAGCTGGCAGTTGCAAAACCAGGGGAGTCTCAATGAAGAGCGCTAGCGACGTCCTGAAATTCATCAAGGACAAGGAAGCAAAGTTCGTAGACCTTCGCTTCACCGATACCAAAGGCAAGATGCAGCATGTGACCGCCGACGTCTCGTGCGTCGACGAAGACATGTTCAAGGACGGCTACGCTTTCGACGGCTCATCCATCGCAGGCTGGAAATCTATCGAAGCCTCCGACATGTTGCTGATGCCCGACCCCGCGTCGGCCCACATCGATCCCTTCTTCGCGCAGTCGACTGTCGCCATCTTCTGCGACGTTCTCGAACCCTCGACCGGTCAGCTCTATGAGCGTGATCCGCGCGGAATTGCGAAGAAGGCCGAAGCCTACATGATGTCGCTCGGCCTCGGCGACAAAGTCTACTTCGGTCCGGAAGCCGAGTTCTTCATCTTCGACGACGTGAAGTTCTCGTCCGACATGTACTCGGTTGGCTTCAAGGTGGACAGCAACGAGCTGCCGACCAACACCTCGACCGACATGGAAATGGGCAACCTCGGCCACCGTCCGCGCGTCAAGGGCGGCTACTTCCCGGTTCCCCCGATCGACTCGTGCCAGGACATCCGCTCCGAAATGCTCTCGGTTCTGACCGAGATGGGCGTGACGGTTGAAAAGCACCACCACGAAGTCGCCGCAGCTCAGCACGAGCTTGGCGTCAAATTCGGCCCGATGATCCAGATGGCCGATCACATGCAGATCTACAAATACGTCGTGCACTCGGTTTCGCAGGCCTACGGCAAGACGGCGACGTTCATGCCGAAGCCCGTCTTCGGCGACAACGGCTCGGGCATGCACGTGCATCAGTCGATCTGGAAGGGCGGACAGCCGATGTTCGCCGGCGACAAGTATGCCGACCTCTCGCAGATGTGCCTCTACTACATCGGCGGCATCCTGAAGCACGCCAAGTCGATCAACGCCTTCACCAACCCGTTGACCAACTCCTACAAGCGTCTCGTGCCCGGCTATGAAGCCCCTGTGCTGCTCGCTTACTCGGCGCGCAACCGCTCGGCCTCGTGCCGCATTCCGCACGTGTCGAACCCCAAGGCGAAGCGCGTCGAAGTACGCTTCCCCGATCCGGGCGCAAACCCCTACCTCGCGTTCGCGGCCATGCTCATGGCAGGCCTCGACGGCATCCAGAACAAGATTGATCCGGGCCCGGCCATGGACAAGAACTTGTACGACCTGCCGCCGGCCGAACTTGCCAAGATCCCGACGGTTGCCGGCAGCCTGCGCGAAGCGCTCGACTGCCTCGACAAGGATCGCGAGTACCTGAAGAAGGGCGGCGTCATGAACGACGACATGATCGACGCCTACATCGCGCTGCGCATGGAAGAAAACATGCGCTACGAGATGACGCCGCATCCGGTCGAGTACGATATGTACTACTCGGTCTAATAGGTTTTCTTTCGTGCGCGGCGGCCGGCTCTCTGAGGGAGAGTCGCCGCGCACGAACCAAAGCTCTTGGCGCGGCGGCCAGCTCTCCGATGGAGAGTCGCCGCGCAAAAGCTAAGACCAATTCAAAAAACAAAATCCCGGGAGCGATCCCGGGATTTTTTCGTTTGGCCGGCGCACGTCGGCAACGGCCGTTCGGCGGCCCCCGCGCGATCTGTGACCTGCCGTCAATAGAACATCAGGATCGCGATGCAGCCAAAGATCAGCACGTAGGAGAAGAACTGGCGTTCGCGGATCAGGAACCACGTGATGACGCGGCGTGGGACGTCCGCCCAGTGGAAGCGCGCCATGTTGCCGATCAGCAGGCCAATCGCCAAGCCGGCGAGCACGGATTCGAAATGCAGTCCGCGCCCGGCCAGCGCTGCTGCCACGCCCGGCGAGCGTGACGTCAGCCACGGCATGGTGGCGATGAGCAGCGCGGTTGCCAGCACCCCGAACGCCAGCATTGAGAAAAATGCGAAAACCGATCGCTTCATGGCGGCAATCCAGCGGCTATCCTGAAGTATTAGTCCGCCAGATGGCGCTTGCCCTCGTCGCGGCACATGGCCAGCCTAGAAGGCTCTGACGAATAAATTCTTAACCATGATGGTCCAGCGATGTCCGGCAAGCACGAGACGACAGGTCGTCGCCGATGAATGTCTCGCGCCGTACAGTTTGCAGCGCTGCCGTGGCAGGGGTTGTGACCGCGGCCCTGCCCCGCGCAACGCGGGCAAGCGGCCTTTACGCATGGCCGACCGCCGAGACGCACCCGGTATCCCTGGCCGATACCATCGCGCCGCCCTCTGGCTTCGAGCGCAAGCCGCTTGCCGAGCGCAGCTTTGCTGCATGGCTGCGCACGTTGCCGATGCGCAAGCCGGGCACGCCGGTGCACCTCTTCAACGGCGCTGAGAAACCGCGCCAGGACGTTCATGCGGCCGTCGTCGACATCGATGTCGGCCCGCGCGACCTGCAGCAGTGCGCCGACGCCATCATACGGCTGCGCGCGGAATGGCTCTATGCCTACGGCCGGCGCGACGAGATCGCATTTAACTTCACCAGCGGCGCGCGCGTGCCGTTTTCCCGCTGGGCCAAGGGCGAGCGCCCCGACGGATCGGGCCGCAAATGGCGACGCACCGCGACGGGCGATGACAGCTACGCGAGCTTCCGCGCCTACCTCGATTTCGTCTTCGCGTATGCCGGATCGCAATCGCTTGCCGGCGAATTGCCGCCCGTCACTTCGGGTCCGCTGATGGCGGGAGACGTGTTCATCAAGGGCGGCTTTCCGGGTCACGCCGTGCTGGTGTGCGATGTCGCCGAGCATCGCCTGACGCGCGCGCAGCGGGTGCTCCTGCTGCAAAGCTATATGCCGGCGCAGGACATCCACATTCTGAAGAACCCGGCGAACGGCGACGGCTCGCCCTGGTACACGCCGCCAACCGGCGTTCTGGTGACGCCCGAATGGACCTTCGAGCCAGGCGCATGGCGGCGGTTTGCGGACGGTC
>JBOFCQ010000091.1:0-7912 GCA_051646145.1 Hyphomicrobium sp. | reverse complement strand
GCACAGAGGTTCGGTCGTCGTCAGGATGTAGGCCCCGCTCTCGCTCGCGAGCGTGCCGGCCGCCATGGCTTCCGCATCGGCATTGAGGCAGTTGGCGCTGGCGAGCGGTGCGCACGCGGTAAAGCCCGCAAAAATGGCGGCGACCGCAGCGCTCGTCCGCGCGCACCTTGAACGCTGGCGCAATGTCGGCGCAGTGTCGATAAACTGACTTGTTATGATCATGGCGTAATCCCCCCGCGACTCGTGCAATCGGCAAAGTGTGCAACGACCGTCGCCAAGCGCAACGCCTCGACGAAAAGATTTATCGACCTGTGCCTCCGGGAACATGACGGGCAGAGCAACGCTGGCATGGTGTCCATGCCGATCCCACAGCGTCCTCCCGCGAACGGATCGATGCCACCGGCCACCGCCCTCCCCGAGCGGCCCGGCAACCTCAAACCCCTCGCGCCCCCTCCGCGAGGGGTTTTTCTTATTCCGTGCGCGCATATCAGTGACGCGCTGCCGTCAGATCGGCCGGCTCTGGTGCTGCGTGCAGTGCAAAAAGGCGGATTTGGCGCGTTTCAGTAACGGAGTTACGGCACACGCGTGAACATTCGTTCAGGGACAATTCATGTTCGAAGGTCTTAAGGTGGCGGATGCGCTGCGCGCTGGCATTGGAACCCGCACGGGAGCCAAACGTTAAAGTGGCGCGATCAACGGCCCGGCTGCATCAAGGCTTGGCGAATGGAGGCTTCTCACATGCGTAAAATCTCGACGGCGCTTCTCGCGCTCTTGATGGCGGTCAGCGCCGTCATTGCAACAAGTTCGACGGCCGACGCCGGCCATCGTTATCGCCGTCATCATGGCGGAGCTTATCTCGCGGCCGCCATCGTCGGAACCGCGCTTCTCGCCGCGTCGTCGCATCGCCGCTATCATCGCAATTATTACTACAGTGGCTACGATGACGGCTATTACGGCTATCCGCGCTATCGCTACAGCCGCAGCTATTACGCGCCGCGCTACTATAGCTACAGCTACAGCACGCCGCGCTATTACAGCTACGGCTACAGCCGGCCGCGTCATGCCTACTACGGCGGCCACCGCGGCTACAGCCATCGCAGCTACCGTCGCCACCACGGCTTCCGCAATGCGCCGCTCTTGGTGCGTCGCGCTAACTACGGCCACCATCGTGGCTTCCGCCGCTATCACTGAACTGGCGGTCTGAGCCCGCGCCGCCGATCGGCGCAGTCAAATAAGAAACCCACCGTCGCTGAACCGCGGCGGTGGGTTTTTCGATTCTTATGCAGGCGTGACGAAGACTATGCTCGAGGGTCTGCGGCGTGAAACGCGTCTCTCATTCCCACTCGATCGTGCCCGGCGGCTTCGACGTCACATCGTAGACGACGCGATTGACGCCCTTGACCTCGTTGATGATGCGCGTCGCAGTCCGCCCAAGGAAGGCCATGTCGAAGCCGAAGAAATCGGCGGTCATGCCGTCCACCGAGGTAACGGCGCGCAAGGCCAGCACGTGGTCGTATGTGCGGCCGTCTCCCATGACGCCGACGGTGCGCACCGGAAGCAGCACGGCAAAGGCCTGCCAGATCTGATCGTAAAGCCCGGCCTTGCGGATTTCATCGAGATAGATCGCGTCCGCCTTGCGCAGGATGTCGAGTTTCTCCGGCGTGATGTCGCCTGGAATGCGGATGGCGAGCCCCGGACCTGGAAACGGATGGCGCCCGACAAACGCATCCGGCAGGCCAAGCTCACGGCCAAGCGCGCGCACCTCGTCCTTGAACAGTTCGCGCAGCGGCTCGACGAGCTTCATGTTCATGCGCGCCGGCAGACCGCCGACGTTGTGGTGCGACTTGATCGTCACCGATGGACCGCCGGTAAACGACACGCTTTCGATGACATCAGGATAGAGCGTGCCCTGTGCCAGGAATTCGGCGCCGCCGATTTTCTTGGCTTCTGCTTCGAACACGTCGATGAAGGCCTTGCCGATAATCTTGCGTTTGGTTTCCGGATCGCTGACGCCTGCGAGCGCTCCGAGAAATTCCGCCGATGCGTCGACGTGCACGAGCGGTATGTTGTAGTGATCGCGAAACAGGCCGACCACCTCGGCGGCTTCCGACTGGCGCATCAGACCGTGATCGACGAAGACGCAGGTGAGTTGCTGGCCAATGGCCTCGTGAATCAGAACGGCGGCGACGGCGCTGTCGACACCACCGGACAGCCCGCAGATGACGCGTGACGTGCCGACCTGCGCGCGGATCTTGGCGATCATCTCCTGGCGATAGGCCGCCATCGTCCAATCACTTTTCAGGCCTGCGATGCGATGCACGAAATTCGCGAGCAGCTTGGCGCCGTCCGGCGTATGCACCACTTCGGGATGGAACTGCACGGCGTAGAACCGGCGCGCTTCGTCGGCAACGGCCGCGAGCGGCGCATTCGGCGACATGGCGATGACATTGAAGCCCTCCGGCAAGCGCGTCACGCGATCGCCGTGGCTCATCCAGACCTCGTGCTCGCCGCCCGTGTCCCAGACTCCGGCGAACAGTGGGCTCGGCGTGGTGACGCTGACCATGGCGCGGCCGAATTCGCGGTGGTGCCCGCTCTCGACCTTGCCGCCAAGCTGTTCGGCCATCGTCTGCTGGCCATAGCAGATACCGAGCACCGGAATGCCGGCGGTGAAGATGGCATCGGGCGCGCGCGGCGACTGCGCCTCCGTCACCGAGGCCGGACCGCCGGAGAGGATCACGGCCTTCGGCTTCAAGCGCTCGAATGCGGCGGTGGCGCTCTGGAACGGGTGGATCTCGCAGTAGACGCCCTGCTCGCGCACGCGGCGCGCGATGAGCTGCGTCACCTGGCTGCCGAAGTCGATGATGAGAACGGTTTCGGAATGCTGGATTGTCATGGCCCCCGATTACCGGATCGGCTGGCGCCCTGCAATGCGGCGCGTGCCGCCACCGCCCGCCATCCACGGGCGTTTATGGCTCTTTTGAGCAGCCAGATAGCGCAAAACGGCGACTGTCCCGCTAATTCATGCGCCAGACGGCGAAATTCAAAAGGCCGGCAAACGTGGCCCACCCGAGATAGGGCAGAAACAGCAGGCTCGCTCTGAGATCGATCGGCGCCGCGGCCCAGGCAAAGGCTGCGATGGCAACCCACAGCGCCGCAACATCGATAAGCGCCAGATCGATGCGCTGCATGCCAAACATGAGATAGGACCAGGCCGCATTGACCACCAGCCCGACGCCCCAAATGGTCATCGCCGTTGACCAACCCGCGCGGCGCCAGACGAGCCATCCGGCCAAGGCGATCATGGCGTAGAAAATTGTCCAAGCGACGGGGAAAACCCAGTTCGGCGGCGTCCACGTTGGCTTGTTCAGCGTCTCATACCAGGGGCCGGGCTTGAAGATTGAGCCGGTCATCGCCGTCGCCACGACCAAGAGCACGATGATGGCGAGCGCTGACCACGACGCCTGCGGGCTGGTGAAATCGGTGTCGGGCATCGGCGTGTCGTCTCCGGGTCTGACGGTGGCATTCCGCGTGCTTCAACGATCGAGCGCTGCTTTCGGTTCAGATGGCAACGGTTGTCGCCGCATTGGCCGGACAGCACAAGCCTGAAGTCTGTACGCGCAGCCATCCGGCGTCACGCTGCGCGCTGGAGCACCGCGATGAAGAAGCCGTCCGTGCCGTGGACGCCGGGGCTCAGCACCAATGCATCTGTGCCGCCATCGGCGGAGGCCGGCGGCACGCTGTCCGCGCCAAATGCTTTCGACCATGCGTCGGCGAACGGCACCACGGCGAAGTCGCGATGATCGGCGAGAAACGCCGCAATCTGCGCGCTGTTTTCCTCAGGCAGCAGCGAGCACGTGACATAGGTCAGCCGCCCGCCCGGCTTGACGAGCCCGCCCGCCAACGCCAGCACATCGCGCTGCTCGCCCATGCGCACGTTCAAGGCTTCCGGCCGCAAACGCCATTTGGCATCGGGACGTCGGCGCCATGTCCCGGTCCCGGTGCACGGCGCATCGACGAGCACGCTGTCGAAACGGGGCCCGAGCGCCTTCAGTGCCGCGGTATCGCCCGCGCGCAGAACCTGCAAGTTCCGAACGCCGGCGCGCTTCGTGCGCGCAAAAATCGGCTTCAGGCGATTGCGATCGTCGTCATAGGCGTAGATCTGACCGGTATTCTGCATGCCCGCCGCGAGCGCCAGCGTTTTGCCGCCGGCACCCGCACACAGATCGAGCACCTGCGCGCGCGGACCGGCGCCCGCGAACACCGCCGCAATCTGCGAGCCCTCGTCCTGAACTTCAAACCAGCCCGCCTGGAACGCGGCTTCGGCTTCAAGGTTCGGCGTGCGGGTTGGGCCAACCGGCGGCGGCACGCGAATGCCGTGCGGCGACAGCGGCGTCTCTTGCGGGCCAAACGAGGCCAACGCCTTCATGACCTTTTCGCGCGTCGCCTTCAAAGTGTTGACGCGCAGATCGGCCGGCGCACGCCGTGCCATGGCCGCGCCCTCTTCAATCGCGCGCGCGCCAAACAGCCGGACGAAGGCCGGCCAAAGCCATTCGGGGATGTCGGCGCGGACGTGATCAGGGGCCGCGTCGAGCGGGCGCGTTAAGCCGGACTTTTCAATATCGCTTAAAGCCGGCGGCGAGTGATCGGCGCCATCGCAGGCGGCGATGATGGCATCCGGCGTCATGGCAAGCGCCGACGACGCAGCGCCCAGCGCCAGCGCGCGCGGCGAGGCATCTCCCATCGCCCAGCCAATCGATGCGCGGCGACGCATGGCATCGTAAACGAGGCCGCCGATGGCGTTGCGATCGCCCGACCCGGCGAAACGGTGCGCCTTGCCCCAGTCGGAGAGTGCGATGGCCACCGGCTGATGCCGTTCGAGCACCTGTTCGAGAACTTCGATCGCCGCCGCGATCCGCGCGCCAGGCCGCATCAGACGGCCGCCGTCAGAACATGCAGGGCGAGGCGCACCCACATGGCGAGCAGCACCATCGACCCGGCGAAATACGCGAGGAAGCGATGCGGGATGTGATTGTAGGTGACATGAATGCCGGCCTGCGCGATCCGCAACGCAACAAAGAGCCAGGCCAGCACGATCATGATGCCGTCAGCGGCGTTCGTTATCAGCGCGAACGCAACGACCGCGTAAAACAAGATCGGCATTTCGAGCTGATTGTGAAACGCATTGGACGTGACGGCCGCACGCTCCGGCCACACCGGCCGCGCGCCCGGGCTCTCGCCGCGCTTCACGGTGCCTGCGCGAAATGCCGCCAGCCGCTCCTTGCCCATCAGCAATTGCAGTGCATAGGTCAGACCGACCTGCACGAAGACGGGAAAGAGAATGTCGGTTTGCATAAATGATCCTCTGTGGCGCGCGGTCAGCTTCCGACGCCGGGATAATTCGGACTTTCGCGTGTGATGAGCACGCCGTGCGTATGGCTTTCGCGGATGCCGGCCGGCGAAATGCGCACGAACTTGGCGCGCTTCTGGAATTCCGGGATCGAGCGCGCGCCGAGATAGCCCATGCCGGCGCGGAGACCGCCGACGAGCTGGTGGATGACGGCATCCATCGGCCCCTTATAGGGCACTTGCCCTTCGATGCCTTCCGGCACCAGCTTCAGCGTATCGCGAACTTCAGCCTGGAAATAACGATCCGCCGAACCACGCGCCATGGCGCCGACCGACCCCATGCCGCGATAGGCCTTATAGGTGCGGCCTTGATAGAGATAGGTTTCGCCCGGCGCTTCGTCGGTGCCGGCCAGCAGCGAGCCGATCATGACGCACGACGCGCCGGCAGCGATTGCTTTCGAAATATCGCCCGAATAGCGAATGCCGCCATCGGCAATGACGGGCACGCCGAGACGTCCGGCCTCGCGCGCGCAATCCATGACGGCCGTCAACTGCGGAACGCCGACGCCCGCAACAATGCGCGTGGTGCAGATCGAGCCCGGACCGATGCCGACCTTGACCGCGTCCGCGCCGGCTTCGATGAGCGCCTTGGTAGCATCCGCCGTCGCCACGTTGCCGGCGATGACCTGCACCGCATTCGACAGCTTCTTGATGCGCGCGACAGCTTCGATCACCTTGGCCGAATGCCCGTGTGCGGTATCGACGACGATGACGTCGCAGCCGGCAGCGATCAGCGCTTCGGTACGCTGATAACCGTCTTCGCCGACCGTCGTTGCGGCGGCGATGCGCAAACGGCCCTGCTCGTCCTTGCAGGCGTTGGGATGCTTGGCGGCCTTCTCGATGTCCTTGACGGTGATGAGACCGATGCAGCGATAGGCATCATCAACCACGATCAGTTTTTCGATGCGATGCTGATGCAGCAGCTTCTTGGCTTCGCCCTGCGAGATCGAGCGCTTGACGGTGACGAGCTTGTCCTTGGTCATCAGCTCTGACACGGGCTGATCGAGATTCGTCGCGAAGCGGACATCGCGGTTGGTGAGGATGCCAACGAGTTTGCCGCGCCTGTCCACGCCTCGTCCCTCGACCACCGGCACGCCGGTGATGCCGTTCGCCGCCATTTCAGCCAGCGCATCGCGCAGCTTCATGGTTGGCTCGATGGTGACGGGATCGAGAACGATGCCGCTCTCGTAGCGCTTGACCATCTCGACGTGGCGCGCCTGATCCTTGATCTCAAGATTGCGGTGGAGCACGCCGATGCCGCCCTCCTGCGCCATGGCAATGGCGAGGCGCGCTTCGGTCACCGTATCCATGGCGGACGACAGCAACGGGATGTTGAGGCGGATGGATTTGGTCAGCCGCGTGCCGACGTCGACCTGCCCCGGCATGACATCAGAGGGGCCTGGCACCAGGAGAACATCGTCGAACGTCAGGGCTAGCCCCGAATCGAGCACGACCGGGCTCGAAACCATGCGGAAATCTCCATTTTTTCGGGGGGCGACACGTTCTACACCCCCTGGGGCGAACAATGTCGCAGGGGCTATAGCACCAACTCCAGGCCAGGGGAAGCAGGCCACCCGTGCGAAGGCGGCGCGTTTGGTCGCGGTCTTGGGGAAAGCTCTGACAGGGTGAGCGCCGCCGGGTCACGCCGCGAAGCGGTAACCAAACCCACGCGGCAGGGCACTGAGCCACTTCACCCTCGATCCGCGACCCAAGATCCGCGCTGGACGCATGCTCTGAAGCGCGACTGTCACACGATTGCAGTGTGCGTCAGCGATAAAGCCGCCTGAGGGGTCGCTTGGCCCCGTTGGATTCGCGGACACTGAGATGGCCACCACGGCACGGCGGACGTATACGAGCAGCACAGCGCTGATAGCGCTTGCCGCGCCGTGGGCGATGACACTGGCCTTGGCGCCGTCGCGTCCGCAGCATGTCGATTTTCCGAATGCCGCAACCGCCACCGCGACGATGGCCTGGGTGCAGGCACGCTGCCTCCATGACGGCGCGACCGCTGACGCGGCGCCGCCGCGCACGCAGGGCGAACTTCTGCTGCAGGTGGCCGCCGTCTTTGAAGCGGAAGTCGCGCAGCGCCCGCTCGCCGACGTCTGCGCAGATGCCGTGCGCTCGACGACGATGGCCTATTTCCAGCCGCATGGCGGAGCACGTGGCGATCGTACGTTGCCAAACATGGCCGCCGAACAGGTCGTCTCGAACCGTATTGCGGATTAGCGTGGCCACAGTGCGCCGCGTTACGCTCTCTTTGGCGCGCCGCAATTGAGTTTCGGAATTTTGCTCGCGGCCGACACGCAGCAGCAGCAGAGCTGGCCGGCGCGTTCTGATCGTTTCATTCCATCCCTGACGGCGGCGATACGTCCCGCACCGCCGCGCGCGTTTCATCAGCCTTGCGGGCGCGACGCGCCGCGCGGACTTATTTCGCGACCTTCGCTCCGAGCGCATCGACGCCGCCTTGATAGACGCCGGTCATCGTCTTTACGGCATCCTCATCGCT
>JBOFCQ010000082.1:0-2833 GCA_051646145.1 Hyphomicrobium sp. | reverse complement strand
GAAACCTGGATCTATCAGTTCTTCCCGTGATCGGCGCCGGCGCGGGCCTCGATGGCGCGCTTCAGATCGGCAAGGTCCGCTTCGAGCACCGCCACAACCGCGCCCTTGGTCAAAAAGCTAAGGCCTGAGATGAGGCGCGCGGTCCACGACAGGGGGCGCGCGCTGAACGCGATCTCGCACGCCGTTCCGTCAGGCACGTCTTTGAATAAGTGGACGGCCTCAAACCGCGCGCCATGGCTTTCGGCGGTCAGCACGAAGCGCTCGGGCGGTTCGAATTCCGAGAAGGTCATCTCCTCGCTGGCGCTGCGGCCATGCATGAGGCGTGTCTCGCGAAACCTGGTGCCGGCCCCGACCGGTTCCCGCGTCAGCAGGTCGACGGCGGTGATGGCGGAGATGGTCTGTGGCCACGATTTGATGTCGGCGGCCATGGCGAAGGCGAGCGGGCGCTGGGCGCGGATGAGGGTTGAGACCGAAACACGCATGTCTGCCTCCCCGCAGGTCCGCTGCTCGCACGATCGGATTGCGCGTTGTGCAACTTAGCTTTGTACAATGCGGCTCACGTGCCGCGAGCTTGGACTTCAGACCGTCACCGGATCAGCGCGCCGCAAGCATCCTGTAGCGCCGTCACGGCGCGAACATGACGGCCGCTAAGCCGCGGGGCCGGTCTCGATCGGCGGACCCTTGTCCTGACCCCATTCGGCCCACGACCCATCGTAGACGGCCGCATTCGTCTGACCGACAACGGCGAGCGCCAGCGCCAGCATGGACGCCGTGACGCCCGATCCGCATGTCGTCACGACGGGGCGGCCGACATCGATGCCGACGGCATCAAAAAGCTTGGCCAGTTCGGCCGGCGATTTGAAGGTGCCGTCTGGATTGAGCAGCGACTGCGAGGGAATGTTCTTCGAGCCGGGAATATGGCCTTGGCGCAGTCCGGCGCGCGGTTCGGGATCGCGGCCTTCGAAACGGCCGGCGGGTCGGGCATCGACGATCTGCGCGCCGGATTTGCCAACAAGCGCCCGCATCTCATCGAAATCGCGGATGATGTCGGTATTCTGCAGCGGCGTGTAATGGCGTTCGGAACGCTTCGGCGGCAGGCCGTCGTCGAGCGGGCGGCCCTCGCTCTTCCATTTCCTCAATCCGCCGTTGAGCACGGCCACATCCTGATGGCCCATGGCGCGGAACGTCCACCACACACGCGCCGCCGAGAAAATGCCGCTCGTGTCGTAGACAACGATGCGTGCGCCGTCGCCGATGCCCATCTTCTTCATGCGCGACGCGAACTTGACGGTCGATGGCAGCATGTGGGGCAGGCTCGATTTCTCATCCGAGAGATCGTCGATGTCGAAGAAGATGGCGCCGGGGATGTGCTCGGCCAGATATTCCTTGCGCGCATCGCGCCCGGCGGTCGGCAGATGCCAGCTTCCATCAAGCACGATCAGGTCGGGCGACGACAGGTGAGTTGCCAGCCAGTCGGTTTCGACGATCCAATTCTGCGCAGTCTTCGGCAAGGCCAACTCCCCCGGATTGAGCAGGCGGTTCAACCTGCGGTCTGCCAGCACATAGGCAATCGTCAATGATCCCGCAAGCACACAAGAGTGCCATGCCGGCGTGGCCGAGCGGCCGCGCGCGGACCTTCGTGCTCGATTTTGGCACGCGGGTTTACCGGATCTTAAGCGGAACCCAAGCAGATTGGGCAGGCAAATTGGGGTCAGCAGGCCTGAAACAACGCGTGTGCCTGTCCAACACAAGGGAATGAGCCAATGACGACGAAACTTATGGCTGGAATCGCCCTGGCAGCACTGAGCGCCGCTGCCACGATATCCACCACCGCCATCGCTGCCGATCTCGGCGGCTCCATCAAGGACGGTTACGTGCAGCCGATGCCCGAAATCGTGCGCGGCGCGGCCGGTCCCTGCTACGTGCGGGCCGATGTCGGCTATTCCTGGTCGCGTGATCCGGACGTCACTTGGCCGGTCAACAGCGATACGATTACCGTGCAGGACGATGGCAACGGCGGCTATAACGAAGTGCGCCGCACATCGACCTTCATCACCGATCAGGTGACCAACACCAGCCGCGAAAATGGCGCGTTCGGTGAAGTCGGTGCCGGTTGCGGCTCGGGCTCGCGCGGTCTGCGCGGCGAAGTCATGTTCGGCTATCGCGGCGACCGCAAGGTCGACGGCGAGCCGGGCATCTACTCGATTACGTATGTCCCTGAAACGGCAGCCGATCCCGATCCGGCTGACGTGCCCGTCGTCGACGATCCGCTGCACACGTCGATCCGTTCGTACACGATGATGTTCAACGCCTATAAGGATCTCGGCAACTTCCGCGGCTTCACGCCGTATGTGGGCGCCGGCATCGGCGCGGCCTATCACATGGTCGACGAAACCTACTTCACCGGCAATCACTTCCTCCCCGCCCGCATCCACGGCGACAACGATCTGGCATTCGCCTGGTCGCTGATGGCGGGCGTTGGCTATCAGATGTCCGAGCGCACCATTCTCGACGTCGGTTACCGCTATATTGACCTTGGCGAAGCGACGTCGGAACGCTCCGACACGGCCGGCTTCGTCAATCCGCGCGTCAATTACGACGACCTGTCGTCGCACGAAATCAAGGTCGGTCTGCGCTACCACTTCGGTTCGACGGACTGCTGCGCCTATCAGCCGATGAAATAAGCGCGCGACGGCGACATCGCATCTGACGAATTTTCGAAAGGCCGGGCTGTCATGTCCGGCCTTTTGCATTTGCAACTCTGTGGGTTTCTATCGCGCCTGTTTACCGCCTTTGGCGAAAGTGCCAGCCAGTGCGCCACCAGAACCGGCGC
>JBOFCQ010000057.1:0-23809 GCA_051646145.1 Hyphomicrobium sp. | reverse complement strand
GGCGGCGACCCGAGAGCCAGGAGACCTGCCGTCCGACGTCCATGTGCAACTGACCGCCGGTGGGGCGGGGAAAGGCGACTATGACTTCCAAGATCCTGGCTTCCGAGGGCACCTCCGCGCCGGCAACAGGCCACGTCTCAGCGGATCTCGCTGGGCTGCGCACGATGTGCGCCGTCGCCTTCCTGATTGGGGCCGGCCTCGTGTTCACCGTCGGCTTTGCCCATTCGGACACGCTTCATAACGCGGCGCATGATACGCGCCATTCGCTCGCATATCCCTGCCATTAAGGACACGAATATGCTGACGCGTATCATGACTGCCGGCCTTCTGGCCGGGGTAATAGCCGGGCTGTTCGTATCAGCCCTGCAGCACGTGACGACCGTGCCGCTCATTCTTCAGGCCGAGACCTATGAAAATGGCGCCCCGGCGCCCGCCGCGCCGAAGGCCGACCATCACTCGTCTTGGCAGTTCGAAGGCGACGCGCAGGTGATCCTCGCGCACGCACCCGCGCCCGGCGAGGAGACAGCGGCCTCGCCGTCCGTTTGGGCACCGGCCGACGGCTTGGAACGCACCGCGTTCACGACGCTCGCCACCATCGGCACGGCGGTTGGCTTCGCCTTGATGCTGCTCGCCGCGATGCTGGCCAGCGGCACACCCGTCACCGCACAGTCTGGGACCGCATGGGGCATGGCCGCGTTTCTCGCAACCGGCCTCGCCCCCGGCATGGGGCTGCCACCCGAATTGCCGGGCGCTGCCGCAGCCGATCTCGTTGCCAGGCAAACCTGGTGGCTGGGGACGGCGATGGCAACCGCTGGCGGTATTTACTTCATGACACGATCAGCAATGGGAGCCGCGGCGATGGCCGTTGGCGCCGCGCTGATCGCTCTGCCGCACGTCATCGGCGCCCCGCATCCGGGCATGTTCGCAAGCCCGGTGCCGGCTGAACTCGCCGCGCATTTCGTCTCGCAGTCGCTGGCGGTTCACGCCGTCATGTGGGTGCTGGTCGGGGCAACCGCCGGATGGGTCTGGCAGCGCCTGTCGGCTGAAAGCGCACCAAGCGATGCTGTCGCCGGAGCGTCGTGATGGCCGAACAGCGGCGCGCCACGGTTTTCATCTGTGTGAGCTGCCGCAGACGGCTCGGCGGCGGTGATGGCGATACTGACGGCCCGTTCGATCTGCCGGGGCCTGAACTTGCAACGCGCGTTGGCGCGCTGCTGGCGGATGACGCCGGCATCGCCGTTGAGACCGTCGACTGCCTCGCCGTGTGCAAGAGGCCATGCACCGTCGCTCTCGCGGGCGACGGCAAATGGACGTACGTCGTCGGCGATCTCGACAATGTGCTGCACGCCGAAGAGGTTGCAGCCGTCGCCCGCGCCTTCGCCGCAACAGACAACGGCATCGTGCCTTGGAAAGAGCGCCCGGCCACCTTCCGCAAAGGCGTGATCTCGCGCATTCCGCCGCTCTCGCAACCGCAATCGGAGGCCGCCGAATGAGCGTCGCCAAGGTTCCCTGCACCATCGTCACCGGATTTCTCGGCGCCGGCAAAACGACGCTCGTGCGGCACGTTCTCGAAACCGCCAACGGCCGGCGCTTGGCGGTCATCGTCAACGAGTTCGGCGATGTCGGCATCGATGGCGAGATCCTGAAAGGTTGCGGCATCGAGAGCTGCCCGGAAGATCGCATCGTCGAGCTGTCTAACGGTTGCATCTGCTGCACGGTTGCGGACGATTTCGTGCCGGCGCTGATGAGCCTGCTCGACCATCCCTCGCCGCCCGAGCACATCGTCATCGAGACGTCGGGACTGGCCTTGCCAAAGCCGCTCGTGCAGGCGTTCAATTGGCCGGCCATCGCCTCACGCGTCACCGTCGATGGCGTCGTCGCCGTTGTGGACGGCGCAGCCGTCGCTGCCGGGCGTTTCGCCGACGATCCCGAAGCGATCGCCCGCCAACGCGCGGAAGATTCCTCCCTCGATCACGACAACCCGCTGGAAGAGGTCTACGAGGACCAGCTTTTGTGCGCGGATCTCATCGTGCTCAACAAGGCCGATCTGATGTCGAGCGACACGCGCGCGACCGTTGCCGGCGATATCGCCAAGGCGATACCTCGCGCCGTCAAGATCTTCGAAGCTGAACAAGGCCGCGTGCCGACGGCCGTTCTGCTTGGCCTTGCGTCCGCCGCGGAAAGCGACCTCGCCAACCGCCCCTCGCATCACGACAACGAAGCCGAGCACGACCACGACGATTTCGAATCCTTCATCATCGACCTGCCGCGCGTCGATGTGCCGGCCGACCTTGTCGCCAAGATCCGCAGCGCCACCGAAGCCCACGATATTCTGCGCATCAAGGGCTTCGTCGAGGTTGCGGGCAAGCCGATGCGGCTGTTGCTGCAGGGTGTCGGCAGCCGTCTCCAGCAGCAGTTCGACAGACCCTGGCGTTCGGGTGAAGACCGCACCGGCCGCCTCGTCGTCATCGGCGAACGCGGCCTCGACCACGCCGCCATCCGCTCCGAGATCCTTGGCTGATCATGCACATCCTGGCGACCGAGGTCAGGGGACTGGACGAGGCCGATGCCGCCATCGACCTCGCGCAAACCCCTGCCGATCTCGTCGTCCTGTCGTTCTCGGATACGGATCTCTCGGTTGTGGCCGCGGCTCATGCGGCACTTGGCGAACGGGCGCCGACGATGCGCCTTGCGAGCCTGAAGAAGCTGAAGCACCCGATGTCAGTCGATCTCTATGTCGATGCCGTCATCGCGCCGGCGCGCGCCGTCATCGTGCGCTGCCTGGGCGGGCTCGACTACTGGCGCTACGGCCTGGAACGCATCGCCGCTGAAGCGCGCGCGCGCGGCATCGTCTTTGTGGCGCTGCCGGGATGCGACCGCCCCGATCCGCGTCTGACGGAACTTTCAACTGTATCCACCGAAGACGTCCAGCGGTTCGATCGCTATTTCCGTCAGGGCGGCACTGAGAATGTCGCCAACGCACTCCGTCTCGTCGCGGCTCGCCTCGGCGCCGATGTGACGGCTGGAAATGCGACAGATATCGGCCCCGCCACGCTGTTCGACGCTCAAGGCATGACCCGCGCGATCGACGACCTCGCGGTGTCGGCATCCACAACGTCAACAGCGCTCGTCGTCTTCTACCGTGCGAGCCTGATGGCCGCCGACACGGCACCGATTCTCGCGCTCATGACAGCGCTCGCGGCGGAAGGCCTGGACACAATCGGCGTCGCGGTCACAAGCCTCAAGGACCCAAGTGCCTGTAAGGCCCTCGAGCGATTGATGGCCAAGCGTCCGCCTGCCATCATTCTCAATACGACAGCGTTCTCCGCCCGCCGCGACGACGACACAACCATTCTCGACGGCGCCAACGTGCCGGTTCTGCAGGTCATTCTCTCGGGCAGCACGCGTGACGCGTGGCGCATGTCCGCGCGCGGGCTTTCGCCAAGCGATCTCGCCATGAATGTCGTCCTGCCGGAACTCGACGGACGCATCGTCACCCGCGCCGTATCGTTCAAATCCGAGGATGACCGCGCCGCCGAATTCGAATGCGCCTTGCCGCGCAACAGCGCCGATCCGGAACGCTGTGCGCGCGTCGCCCGGCAGGCCGCACGCTGGGTTCGCCTCGCATCACAGCCGCGCGCTCAGCGCCGCATCGCCATCATGCTGTCCGACTACCCGGCGCGCGGCGGACGCGCTGGATATGCGGTCGGCCTCGACACCGCCGCCAGTGCCGCCGCGATTGTCGAGGACCTCGCGCGATGCGGGTTCGACACCGGCGGCGCCCAACTCACGTCCGCCGATATCGAAGCGCTGCTGCGCGGCGAGACCGAACGATTGCGTCTCAATCTCGATACTTACGCCTCAGCCGTCGCCCGGCTGCCCGCCGATTTGCAGACATCGTTGCAGGCGACATGGGGACCGGCGGACGCCGACCCCTGTGTGATGTCTGCGGCGTTCAGTTATCCCATGCTGCAAGCCGGCAACGTCTCCATCTTTCTGCAGCCGGATCGCGGCGCGCTGGGGGACGCGAAATCGGGATATCACGATCAGTCCGTGCCGCCGCGGCATAGCTACGTCGCGCTCTATCTTGCGCTTCAAACGAGCCTCGTCGTCGATGCGATGATCCATCTCGGAACGCACGGCACGCTGGAATGGCTGCCGGGCAAGGCGCTTGCGCTCTCGGCCGACTGCTGGCCCGATCTGCTGGCTGGCGCGCTGCCCGTGATCTATCCCTTCATCGTCAATAATCCTGGTGAAGCGGCACAAGCCAAGCGCCGCATCAGCGCGGTGACCATCGGCCATCTGACACCGCCGCCCTCGCGCGCCGGGCTGCACGGGCCGCTCGCCGAACTTGAGCCGCTGGTCGACGAATACGCCGAGGCCGACGGCATGGACCGGCGCCGCATCGCGTTGCTCGAAGCGGAAATCCTCGAACGAGCGCGCGCCAGCGGTCTCAGTGCCGAGTGCGGCATCAGCGCATCCGATACCCCCCGCGCCGCCATCCAGAAGCTCGACGCGCAACTTTGCGACATCAAGGATCTCTCGGTGCGGGAGGGATTGCATGTGTTCGGCCGGCAGCCCACAGACGCCAACGGCAGGGCGCTGCGCGATGCCATCGCAAGCGCCGTGCCCGGCGGCCTCGATGACATGGCGAAGGCTGATGTTGCCGGCGCCATCGCCAGCTCAGCGAGCAGCGAGATGGCCAATCTCATCGCCGCGCTCGATGGACGGCGTGTCGCCCCTGGCCCATCCGGCAGCCCGAGCCGCGGCCGCATCGATGTGCTGCCGACCGGTCGCAACCTGACGACGCTCGATCCGCGCGCCATCCCGACACGCACGGCAACCGCCATCGGCACGCGCGCCGCCGCAGAGGTGGTGCGCCGTTATTTGCAGGATCATGGTGATTACCCGCGCGCATTGGTGATGGATCTGTGGGCGTCAGCCTCGCTGCGCACGGGCGGCGACGATATCGCCCAGGCGCTCGCCTATCTCGGTGCGCGCCCGGTTTGGGATGCCGCATCGAACCGCGCCACCGGTATTGAGATTCTACCGCTCGCCAGCCTGGGCAGGCCGCGTATCGCGGTCACGCTGCGCGTGTCCGGGCTTTTCCGCGATCTCTTTGAAGCGCAGATTGCGCTGTTCGATCTCGCTGTCGAACGCGTCTCAGCGCGCGACGAAGACGATGCCGACAATCCGCTGGCCGCGAGCCGTCGCCGCGATGGCGCTGTGCCGCGTGTCTTCGCAAGCGCGCCGGGCACGTTCGGCGCCGCGGCAGCCGCAACCGCACTCGATACCGCATGGCGCGATCAGGCGGCACTCGGGTCCGCATATCTCGATGCGGTGACGCAGGCGCTCGACGGCGCCGCCACCAGCCGAGATGCACGCGCCGATTTCGCGCGACGCATCGGCGAAGCCGATGCTCTCGTCCACGTTCAAGATGACAGCGAGCGCGACCTGCTCGACGGCGATGGCGTCGCCGATTTCGCCGGTGGATTTGCAGCCGCGGCCGCCATGCTCGGCGCTCACCCGGCGCTCTATCATCTCGATACGAGCCGCCCGGACGCACCCAAAGCACGCACGTTCGCCGAAGACGTGGCGCGCATCGTGCGCGGCCGCCTCACCAATCCGAAATGGATCGCGGGCATGCTGGCCCACGGCCATCGCGGCGCCGGCGAGATCGCGCAATCGGTCGATGCGCTCTATGCGTTTGCCGCAACGGCCAACATCGTGCCGCATCACTTGTTCGACGCTACGCACGACGCGCTGATTGCCGATGACGACGTGCTGGCGCGCCTCATCGCTTCCAATCCCGATGCCGTGCGCGCCATCGTCGCGCGCTTGCAGGATCTGCGCGCGCGCGATCTGTGGCACTCGCGCCGCAACGCCACCGCCCGCGAACTCGACGCCGCGATGCAGCGCGCCACCTTTCCGAAGGCGGCACACGTGGAGGCCGCGCAATGACCGCGACGGCCCCCGCCCGCCTTGCTGATCAGGTGCCTAACCGCGTGAAGGGCTGGTGCCCTGGCGCACTCCGCCCGATGGTCAGCGGCGACGGCTTGATCGTGCGCGTGCGTCCTCGTGCCGGCGCCGTGACACTGGCGCAGGCCGTCGGCATCGCTGACGCCGCACACGCCTATGGCAATGGCCATATCGATCTAACGCGTCGCGCCAATCTGCAAATCCGCGGCGTCAGTGACGCAAAGCTCGCGCCGTTGCAAACGGCATTGGCGGGCCTTGGCCTGCTGGACGACACTGCCGATGCCGAAGCTGTGCGCAACATTATCGTCAATCCGTTCGCCGGCACTGATCTGGACGCGCGCATCGACATCCGCGCGCTGGCGACAGATGTTGGCGCGATGCTGGCTGGCGAGACCGCGCTTTGGGCGCTGCCCGCGAAATTCGGTCTCGCCTTTGACAGCGGCGGCGCGCTCGCCCTCGCCGGCGATGGCAGCGACGTCGTTGTCCGCGCCGACATGTCGTCAGGCGATCACATGACGGTTGGCATCGAACTCGATGGCGGGGACCTGCCGCCGTGGATCGGCGACATCGCCTATGGCAGCGCGACGTCATCGGTGCGCGAGTTGCTGCTCGCGTTCGTCAGCGATCCGGCGCACCATGCGCGGCGACGCATGCGCGACCTGCCCTATGAAGAGCGCGCGGCATTGGCGAAGCGTGCCGGCATTTCAGCGAAGGCAAACGCTGCCGGCGGTATACGCCCGCACACCGCGGCGCCTATGCTCGGCCGTGTGGGCCTCAACTCTGGCCGACACGCCATCGCGATCGGCGCACCCTTCGGACGTCTGCAATCTGCGACACTCCGTGCGCTGTTGGCCGCGGCAAAGACGGCCGGCGCCACCGAGCTGCGCATCGCGCCCTGGCGCGCAGTCGTCTGCCATGTCGATACCGCCAGCCAGGCGCGCGACGTAATGCATGCCGCCGAGTCGCTTGGGCTGATCGTCGATCCCAAGGCGGCAGAGCTGCACATCGATGCCTGCCCCGGCGCACCCGATTGCGCCGCATCCTTGGCTGATACGCGCGCCGATGCCGCCCGCCTCACCGAGGTCGTGCGCAGAACGGGCTTCCAGGGCTCGATCCATGTTTCCGGCTGCGCCAAGGGCTGCGCCCGATCGGCGGCAGCCAACCTCGTGTTCGTCGGTAACGATGCCGGATACAGTGTCGTGCGTGACGGCCGCGCCGACGCTAAACCGATTTCGGACATCTCCCGTCACACCTTTCTCGCCGAGGCCGAGACGCTCATGACCCGCCCGCCGCACGTGCTGCCCGCCGCAACGCGCGCCACCTATATTCGCGATGGCGCGGAGATCTACCGTCATTCCTTCGCGATCATCCGCCGCGAGGCCGATCTGGCGCGCTTTTCAGGCACTGCTGAAAAAGTCGCCGTGCGCATGATCCACGCCTGCGGCATGGTCGAACTCGCGGGCGATATCGAGATGAGCCCGACATTCGCCGATGCCGCGCGGGCCGCACTCAACGCCGGCGCGCCGATCCTGTGCGACGCAAAAATGGTGTCGAACGGCATCACACGGCCGCGCCTGCCGGCCCACAATCGCGTCATCTGCACGCTCGACGATCCATCCGTCGCGGAACTCGCGCGCTCGCTTGGCACTACGCGATCAGCGGCGGCGATGGAACTTTGGCGGCCGGATCTCGCAGGCGCTGTGGTCGCGATCGGCAACGCGCCGACATCTCTCTTCCGCCTGCTCGACATGATCGATGGCGGCGCGCCGCCGCCTGCCGCCATCATCGGCGTGCCGGTCGGCTTTGTCGGCGCTGCGGAAAGCAAGGACGCCCTCGCTGCTTTCGGACGCGTGCCCTACCTCATCGTGCGCGGGCGCAAAGGAGGGAGCGCCATGGCTGTTGCAGCCGTCAACGCGCTTGCCAGCGACCTCGAATGACCGTCCTCGCCGCACTTGCGGGCACAGCTACTCCCGGCACGCTCTACGGCATCGGCGTCGGGCCGGGCGACGTGCGCTACATGACGTTGCGCGCCGCGGGCCTCGTCGGCGCGGTTGACGTCGTCGCCTATTTCGCCAAACGCGGACGGCAAGGCCACGCGCGCACCATCGTCGCGCCGCTGCTCGCCGAGATCGCGCCTACCGAACTGCGTCTTGAATATCCTGTCACCGACGAAATTCCCGTCGAAGACCCGGCCTATGGCAGTCAAATTCACGCGTTCTACGAGGCAAGCGCCGACGCTCTCGGAGCGCATCTGAAGGCCGGGCGTTCCGTCGGCCTCTTGGCGGAGGGCGACCCGTTCTTCTATGGCTCCTTCATGCACATGTGGCGGCGGCTCGCAGCCGTGCATGCGGTTGAAGTGGTCCCTGGCGTCACCGGCATGTCGGGCTGCTGGACGCGTGCCAACGCACCGATCACCTGGGGCGACGATATCCTGTCTGTGCTGCCCGGAACACTTGATGAAGCGAGCCTTTCAAAACGGCTTGCGCAGACCGATGCCGCCGTCATCATGAAGGTCGGCAAGAATTTGGCGAAGGTGCGCCGCGCCGTCACGGAAGCCGGGCTGTTGTCGCGCGCACTCTACGTCGAGCGCGGCACGATGGCCGGCGAGCGCATCGCGCCACTCGCCGAATGCTCTGACGACGTTGGCCCCTATTTCGCGATGATCCTGATCCCTGGCGAGGGGAGGCGGCTGTGAGCGGCTCACTCGTCATTGTTGGAACCGGCCCCGGCGACAGTCAGTTCATGACACCAGCGACGGCAGCCGCCATCGCCGCCGCGAGCGACCTCGTCGGCTATGAACCGTATCTGGCGCGCATCCCCAACCAAGCGGCGCATCAGCAGCGCCACGCCTCCGACAATCGGGTCGAACTCGACCGCGCGCGCCACGCACTCGAGCTTGCCGCCAGCGGCCGCAACGTCGCTGTCGTATCGGGCGGTGATCCGGGCGTCTTCGCCATGGCGGCGGCTGTGTTTGAAGCCATCGAAAAGGGCGACCCTGCGTGGCGTGCCATCGACGTGCGCGTTGAACCGGGCGTCACAGCCATGCTCGCGGCGGCGGCCGCCGTCGGCGCGCCGCTCGGCGGCGATTTCTGCGCGCTGTCGCTTTCCGACAACCTGAAATCGTGGGCGACCATCACCCGCAGGCTCAATGCCGCCGCCGACGGCGATTTCGTCATCGCGCTTTATAATCCGGCGTCGAAAGCGCGCCCGCACCAGCTCGATGACGCGTTCCGCCTGCTCCGCGAGCGGCGTTCGCCCGAAACGCTGGTGCTGTTCGTGCGCGCGGCCGGGTCCGCGGACGTGCGCGTCATCCAGAAGACGCTTGCAACGGCCCGCGCCGACGATGCCGAC
The DNA here is from genome assembly GCA_051646145.1 of Hyphomicrobium sp. Lineage (GTDB taxonomy): Bacteria > Pseudomonadota > Alphaproteobacteria > Rhizobiales > Hyphomicrobiaceae > Hyphomicrobium_B. The sequence goes on along the minus strand of JBOFCQ010000057.1, from coordinate 14,479 downwards.
ATGCGCACGCTAGTGATTATCGGATCAAGCCAGACACGCGCGCTTCTGCGCCCGGCCGGTGCGCCGTGGATCTACACGCCGCGCAGCGAAGAGGGCCGGCACACATGATCGCACTGCGCGCCGAGCCATGCATACGCATCGTTGGCGCTCGCGACCGTGATGCCGGCTGGCTTCACGGGCCTCGCGATCATCACGACGGGCATGTCGCGTCGACGCGCGGCGGCGATCTTGCCGTAGGTTGCATCTCCGCCGGAGTTCTTCGACACGATGATGTCGATCTGCTCGCGTTCGAGCAGCGCGTGCTCATGCTCCTCCGTGAACGGTCCGCGATCGTTGATGATGCGAATATCCGGCGGCAGCAGCGTGCTGGTGTCCGGCGGATCGATTGTCCGCGCGAGATAGCGATGCACCGGGTTACGTGCGAACGCGGCAAGATCAAGCCGACCCATGGCGAGAAAGGCGCGGCGCGGCGTCTGCCCAAGGCATTCCGCCGCTGCCTCCGCGCTGTCGACACACTGCCAGCGATCGCCTTCGACCGCGGTCCAGGGCGCCCGCGTGACGCTCAGCAGCGGAACGTTGGCCTCACGCGCGGCAATGACAGCATTGCGCGAGATCTGTGCCGCATAGGGGTGCGTCGCATCGACGAGCACGTCGATCCCATTGTCCATCACATAACGCGCCAGTCCGCCGCTGCCGCCGAACCCGCCGATACGCGCCGGCAAGGCCTGCGGCTTCGGACTGACGGTGCGCCCGGCCAGCGACATGCGTCCGTCGAATCGCGCGTCGGCGGCGATGCGCCGGGCGAGGTCGGCAGCCTCCGTCGTGCCAGCAAGTATGAGAATGCGCATGGGGATCGTCGCCCGTGATTGAGAGTGCGCCAACCTGCAACGCCACACGCTGGCTGTCCATCGTCGGCATCGGCGAGGATGGTGTTGCGGGACTATCCGACGCGGCGAAGGCGATCGTCAGCGGTGCCGAACTCGTCGTCGGCGGCGCGCGCCACCTCGGTCTTGCGAGCCCGCTCATAAAGGGCCGAGCATTGCCATGGCCGAGCCCGCTCGCTGGCGCATTCACCGATATCGCGGCCATCGCCGGCCGCCCGGTTGCCGTTCTCGCGACCGGCGATCCCAGCCACTATGGCGTCGCCAAGCAACTGATCGCGCGTTTTGGCATCGCGTCCATTCTCATCTTGCCGCACGCGTCGGCCTTCAGTCTTTCCGCCGCGCGCATGGGATGGACCGAGCAAGACACGGCGCTACTGACACTGCACGGCCGGCCGCTCGAAGGCATCATCCGCCATCTGCACCCTGGTGCGCGCATCCTCGCGCTGTCGTGGGACGAGACGACGCCGGCGCGCGTGGCCGCTCTGTTGACGGCACGCGGATTTGGCGCTTCTGAGATCACGGTGCTCGAAGCGCTCGGCGGCGCCAATGCGCGTGTCCGCTCTGCACGCGCGGACACTTTCGATCTGTCGGGTATCGCGCCTTTGAATACGATCGCTGTCGCCGTCGCGGCACTGCCGGATGCCCTCGTCATACCTTGGACAGCGGGCCTCGATGATGCCGTCTTCGAGCATGACGGCCAATTGACCAAACGCGACATCCGCGCCGTGACGATGGCCGCGCTCGCGCCGCGCACGGGCGAATGCCTGTGGGACATCGGCCTCGGTGCCGGATCCATCGCCATCGAATGGCTGCTCTCGCACCCATCTCTGACGGCCATCGGCATCGAGGAACGCGCCGACCGCGCCGCGCGCGCCCGACGTAACGCGCTGCACCTTGGCACACCTGATCTGCAGATCGTCGAAGGCAAAGCGCCTGCCGCCCTCGCCGGCCTTCGCACACCCGATTGCATCTTCATCGGCGGTGGCATGGGCGACGATGGCGTATTCGACGCCGCATGGTCGGCGTTGCGACCCGGCGGCCGCTTCGTTGCCAATGGCGTATCGCTCGAGACGGAAGCGCGCCTCGCAACACTTTTTCAAACTCACGGCGGCGAACTTGTCCGCCTTCATGTGCAGCACGCCACGGCCGTCGGGGCGATGTACGGCTGGCGGCCTGCCATGCCGGTCACACAGTGGCGCGTGAGGAAGCCATGATTGTCGCGGGCTTTGGTGCCAGGAGCGGAGTTTCACACGCGGACCTCGATGCCGTGTTCGCGCTCGCGCTCTCAACATATGGCGTCGCTCGGGCTGACGTCGCGGCATTCGCCAGCGAGCGTGCCAAATCCGACGACATGGATCTTGCGGGCTTCGCGTACATCGCCGGCATCTCGGCGCGGGGCTTCGACGTGTCGGATCTCGCGCGCGTCGCCAACGATGTCATGACGCACTCAGCTCGCGTCGAAACCGAGAAAGGCATTGCTGGCATTGCCGAGGCGGCAGCGCTGCTCGGCGCCGGAGGCAACGCCCGCCTCTTCGGCCCACGCGTTGCGACAGCAGTCGCGACTTGCGCGCTTGCTGAGGGCGATGGCCTATTGCCGAGCGTCGAGAAGGAGGCCGTCACGCCATGACCGTACATTTCATTGGTGCGGGACCCGGCGCCGCCGATCTCATCACCGTTCGTGGCCGCGATCGCATCGCGCGGGCACCTGTCTGCCTCTATGCCGGATCGCTCGTCCCGGCGGCGCTGCTCGCCTATTGCCCGCCCGGCGCGCGCATCGTCGATACAGCGCCGCTGTCCCTTGATGACATCATCGCCGAAATGCAGGCCGCGACCGACGCCGGTCACGACGTGGCCCGCCTTCACTCCGGCGACCTCGCCATCTGGAGCGCGCTCGGCGAACAATTGCGCCGGCTGGACGCGCTCGCCATTCCCTACACGGTCACGCCCGGTGTGCCGTCGTTCTCCGCCGCCGCAGCCGCACTGCGTCAGGAATTGACACTGCCCGAGGTCGGTCAATCGCTGGTGCTCACACGCACGCCCGGCCGCGCCTCGTCGATGCCGGAGACGGAAACGTTGAAAGCGTTTGCCGCAACCCAGGCAACACTCGCGATCCATCTGTCGATCCACACCCTTGCGACCGTGGTCGATGATCTCATGCCCATCTATGGGCCGGATTGTCCGTCAGCCGTCGTCTATCGCGCGAGCTGGCCCGACGAGCGCATCATCCGCGCGCCGCTCTCGGAGATCGCGGACGCCGTCGGGCGCGAAGCCATTGACCGTACCGCGCTCATACTCGTCGGGCGCGTGCTCGATTGCTCAGCCTTCCGCGACAGTGCCCTCTATAGCGTCGATTACCAGCGGCGGTATCGCGGGAGGGGCACGTGACGACGCCCGCGTCAGCCGTAACGGCCAACGAGCCGCCCACTGCGATCGAAGACCGCCAGATCGAGCGCGATGCCGGTGTCCGCGAGCACGTCGTGCGCTGTCTGCCATGCCGCTTTGGCAACGACGTCGCCGACATTGATGCCGCGCCGCTCGGCCTCCTGCAGAACGTGCAACGCGGAATTTGCGCGCGGCACGCTGGCGACGAAATCTTCGGGCGCACCGGCCTCGGCAAGAACACGCGCCAGCCATGCCAGATCGACCTCACCGGCGCGCGAATGCAGATCGAGCAGCCCTTGGCCAAGTTTGGTCATCTTCGCGAACCCGCCGGCGATGGTGACGCGCGAAACCGGATGCTGGCGCACGTATTTCAACAGCCCGCCGGCGAAATCGCCCATCTCGATCAACTGCGTTTCGGAAAGCCCGTGCAAGGTCTGTACGGCAGCCTCGGACACCGTACCCGTGCTGCCGGCGATATGGCTGAAGTTCATGGCCCGCGCCACATCGATGCCGCGATGGATGGAATGGATCCAGGCCGCGCACGAGAATGGAATGACGATGCCTGTCGTGCCGAGGATCGACAGACCGCCAACGATGCCAAGGCGCGGGTTGAGTGTCTGCCGCGCGATCTCCTCGCCGCCAGGGATCGCGATTTCGATCTCGACATCGCCGCTGACGCCGAGACTTCGGCTCGCATCCTCGATAGCGGTGCGCATCATGGCGCGGGGCACAGGATTGATCGCAGGTTCACCCGGCGGGATCGGCAGGCCCGGCTTGGTCACGGTGCCAACGCCCGCCCCGGCGCGGAACGTGACACCCTTGCCGATCGCGCCGCGCCGAACGGTGGCCCGCACCACGACGCCGTGCGTAACGTCGGGATCGTCGCCCGCGTCCTTGACGACGCCGGCCGTCGCAGCATCGCCCGAGCGCCCCGTTTCCGCGAGCGCGAAATGCACACGCTGCCCGGACGGCAGCGCAATCTCGACCGGATCTGGGAATGCGCCCGTCGCAAGCCCCTCGAACGCCGCGCGCGCGGCAGCGGTGGCGCACGCGCCCGTCGTCCAGCCGCGCCGCAACGGCGCCGCTTGACTATCGCTCGGGTCTTGACCGTCGGCGCTCACCAAATGCTCCTCGTCATGCCGGGGAGGCTTACCACATTTTGACCGCGCACCAGTCCATCTCACACTCGGCCGAAGGCGGCGGTGCAACTGCGCGCGACGGTACGTCCGTGCCGGGCCTCATCATCGCTGCGCCGCGCTCGGGTGCCGGCAAGACGACCCTCACTCTTGGCGTGATGCGCGCCTTCGCCCGCCAAGGCGTTGCCGTGCAGCCCTTCAAGTGCGGCCCCGATTACATCGACCCGGCGTTTCATAGCCGCGCAGCGGGCCGGACGAGCACTAATCTCGACACGTGGGCCATGTCAGGCGAACGCATCGGCGGGCTCGTTGCGCGCGCAATCGTCGGCGCCGATTTCGCGATTGCCGAAGGCGTGATGGGGCTCTTCGATGGGGTCGGCGCGCGCGGCGCGACAGGAGACGGCGCGACGGCGGATCTCGCGGCCCTCCTTGGCTGGCCGGTGGTGCTCGTGCTCGACGTCGCCTCGCAAGCCGAGACGGCCGCCGCCATTGCGCTCGGCTGCAGCCGCTATCGCGACGACATCACCATTGCCGGCGTCATCCTGAACCGCGTGGCGAGTGACCGTCATCTCGATCTGATCCTGCCTGCGTTGGCGCGCATCGGCATCCCGGTCTTCGGCCACATCCGGCGCGATGCCGCCCTGACCGTGCCGGAACGCCACCTCGGACTTGTACAGGCCGGCGAAATGGACGGCCTTGACGCCCGTCTGGAGTGTCTGGCCGATGCCGCAGCAAACGGTATCGATCTATCAGCCTTGCGGGCCGCCGCCCGACCGTCGCCACACGCGGCCAAGATGGCGCGCGCGATCGAAACGCCTCCGCTGCCGCCACCCGGCCAGCGCATCGCACTGGCGACCGACGCGGCGTTCTCGTTCTTCTACCCGCACCTTGGCGATGCGTGGCATGCGGCCGGTGCCGAGATCGTTGCGTTTTCGCCGCTCGCGGACGAAGCGCCCGACGCCGCTGCCGACGCCATCTGGCTGCCCGGCGGCTACCCCGAACTGCATGCGGGCAGCATCGCCGCCGCGACGACGTTTCTGAGCGGTCTCGGCGCGGCGGCCGCGAACGGCCGCGCCATTCACGGCGAGTGCGGCGGCTACATGGTGCTCGGCGACGGTCTCGTCGATGCCGAGGGACAGCGCCACGCCATGGCCGGGCTGCTCGCAATCGAGACGTCGTTTGCCGCGCGCCGCTTGCACCTTGGCTATCGCCGCGCCACGCTGCTGCAGCCGAGCCCGCTCGGCGACGTCGGCGCGCGTGTCGTTGGCCACGAATTCCATTATGCGACGCTCATTCGGCATGAGGGCGACGCGCTTGCCCGGTGCACCGATGCGGCGGGCCGCAGCATGCCGGAAACCGGCTCGCGACGCGGCAGCGTCACCGGCACGTTCTTTCATGTGATCGACAGGGACGTGGCATGACAACCAACACCGATCCAGGCACTGAGCCGGGCCCCGATCCGTTACCCGATACAGCACGCGACGCGTCACCGCCGGCGTTCGACGACAGATTCCGCACCCAGTTCGAAGATCTCGTCCTCTGGCGCCGCGACGTCAGGCGCTTCCGCTCTGATCCCGTGCCCATGGCGGCGATCGACCGTTTGATCGGCATCGCCACGCGCGCGCCATCGGTCGGCAACGCGCAACCCTGGCGCTTCGTCATCGTCGAAAGCGAACCGTGCCGTTTGGCCGTGCGCGACAGTTTCAGCCGCGCCAATGCGGCCGCGCTTGAGGGCTATGCCGGCGACCGGCGGGCACTCTACGCGCGTTTGAAACTCGAGGGCCTGCACGCCGCGCCGGTGCAAATCGCCGTATTTTGTGACGATGCTACGGATGCCGGCGGCGGACTTGGCCGCCAAACGATGCCTGAGATGCTGCGCTATTCGGTCGTCGGCGCCGTGCAGACGCTGTGGCTGGCGGCGCGCATCGACGGCATCGGGGTCGGCTGGGTGTCGATCCTGGAGCCTCGATGCGTGGCGGAAGCGCTCGCCGTGCCAGCGTCGTGGTCGCTGGTTGCCTACCTCTGCATCGGCTATCCGATCGAACAGCATCTCGATCCGGAGCTGGAACGGCACGGCTGGCAGCAGCGCATCGCGCCCATCGACATCGTCACCAAGCGATAGCCGTTGCGGGCAAGCGGGTTTCAGCGATCGCGCGCATACCAGACAATCGACAGGCCGATCGTGTAGAGCGCCGCCGCGATGAGCACGGCCGCCTCAAGCGGTCGTGCCGGCAATCCCTGCACCATCACCGCTATGGCCGCCAGAATACCGGCGACGCACACGGCGAGCGTCGTACCGCGCAGCGCCACCACGCGCAGCGGATGCACCCAGGGCATCGGCAAGAACGTGGCCGCAATGGCGATGGCGACAATGGCCTCAGTCATCGTCGGCGGCATCTCGAGTGCGAAGACATAGAAGGCCACGATATTCCAGACAGCCGGAAAGCCGATGAAGCGCTTGTCGGCGTCTTTGCTCGCCGTATCCGAAAAATGATAGAGCGACGACAGCAGAATGCCCGCCGCCAGCGCAAGGCCGATAGTCCCGTCGAGATGCCGCCACGCCAGGAGCGCCAGCACCGGCACGAACACATACGTCACATAATCGACAACGAGATCGAGGGTTTCGCCTGAAAAGCGCGGCAAGCGCTCGCTGACACGGACCGCACGCGCAAACGTTCCGTCGATGCCATCGATGAACAGCGCCACGCCGAGCCAGAAGAACAGGCGCTCCGGCGCGCGGTCGAAGATGGCGAGCGCGGCAAACAGCGCACACACGGCGCCGAGTGCGGTGAACAGATGGACCGAGGCTGCGAGCCAGCGCATGGCGACATCCCTCCGATCGGTTGTGCGTGGCACAACAAAAAAGGGGCGCATCGCGCGCCCCTCGAATTCTACTTACCGGCCGAACCTCTCGGATATGCCGCCAACGCGCCGCGCACCCCTAGAAGCGATGCTTGATCGAACCGCGAATGGTGAGGTCGTCGCCCGGCTGATCGGCCGGCGTCTCGGGCTCCTGCGGCTTCGACGTTTCCGCCGCGCCATAGAGCAACTCAAGACCGAAATCCATCTTCGGCAGCGTGCCGAGCTTGCCGAGACCCGGAATGCGAATTTCCGTACCGGCGTCGGGCTTTGCAACGGCGGCCCCCGGTTGCACGGCGGCAGCCGGATCGGTTGCGGCCGCAGCCGGTGCCGGCGGTGCACCGACCTTCTGTTCTTCAAGGGCGAACGATACCGAGCCGGCCATAACGACCAGCGTGGCGCTCAAACCCGCGATGCCAAACTTCTTCTTCACGTCTACCCCGCCATGCCACTTCGGCACGTTCTTCGATTCCAAGAATGCTGCTTTGCGACACAAAGCTCAACGGTCAAACTCGGCGCACCCAAGCGTATGCGGCGTTTCGTAGTTGACGTGTGGTCGGAATGCCATGTTGCCAATGCGGCACAGGGCCGCGATATCGCGCTGAATTTAAATAAGTTTTAGGGCTCGTCCGGAGGCCTGCTCGTCTTGTAGGCACCAAACGAAAAAGGCGACCCCGGGGGGCCGCCTTCCACTCTTTTCGCAGACGGGAAGTATGCGATTAGAACTTAATGATCGCGCCGCCCATGACCACATCGAGGTCTTCGAGGCTGGCCTGGCCGCGTGCACCGGCTCCCGTCGTTCCCGACAGCGCCGTTACGTCGGCTTCGTAGTGACGGTAGAAGACGTAGAGCGACATGGCCGCTGCGTCGATGCCCTGTACCACGCCGCCGCCGTAAGACGTCAGCTCGGTTTCGAAGATGCGCGAGGCGCCAGCGAACGGGTTGGCAGCGTCACCAGCGGCCAGATTGCGCCGCGCATTGGCGCCGCCGTCGTTCTGGTAGTACTGGCCGAAGATGGTCGTCTTGCCGAGTTCGTTCCACTTCTGCTCGATACCGGCTTCGACGGCATAGAACGTGCTCTCATCGTCAGCGCCTGTGCCCTGGAAGCGATCGGTGCGACCGATCAAGTCATCCTGGAGCTGACCGGCGCCGAAGTTCACGTAGATGCCGGACTGGACATGCATGACGCTGACCGAGCCGCCGATCTGGTTGCAGCTTGCGTCGCTCGTGCCGGAAGCCAGCGCGCCTGCACCCTGTGCAAGGCACTCGAAGCCCACCTGGCCCGAAAGCGCGGTGTTCTCGCGGTTCTCGCCGTAAGCGATACCGGCGCCGAGCTTGAAGCCACCGAACTCGCCGGCGTAACGCAGGCCGACATCCCAGTGATCGTCTTCGCCCCAAGCAGCCGTGGCAACGAAGCCCGCCATGCTCGGCGTATCGTACTTGACGATGTTCGAGCGGCGGCCTTCACCCGGCTGATCGCCGTTGTCGCGAATGAGACGGCGCCATGAGAGAGCGCTCAGACCGCCACCGGCATTGCGCAGGAAGAGGCCGAGGCCGGTATCTTCCTGGTCCGAGAACTTGGCGACGTCTTTGGTCTGCGACAGGTTGATTTCGGTGACGCCTTCAGATGCGCCGCCCGTCAGACCGACCGAGATGCGGCCCATCTGCTTGCTGTCGATGAACCAGTAGCTGTGACGCAGATCGAGAAGACCGGCGCCATCGCCCTGGTCGTTGTCCTGGTTCGAACGCTTCGAGTTGGCGCTGCGCGCGCCGAGTTCGAGCAAATAACCGGCCTTCCAGCCGTCCACGATCTTGGCGTCGCCCTTGAAGCGGAAGCGCGAGCGCGAGTTGTCGTTGGTGACGACGTAAGCGTTACTTTCTTCGCCGTCGTCCCAGAACATCACGGCTTCGTTGACCTGGCCGGAAATTTCGAGGCTGACCTTGCGGTTGCCCTTGCGCGCTGTCGTCGCTTCCAGTTCGGCGATGCGCTCTTCGAGATCGGCGCAGCAGTTACCGCCGAGATCGGCTGCGCTGGCGGTTGTCATGCCGCCGGCGAATACTCCAAGCGCTGCCATCAACGCGGCCGGCGCGATACGAATTTTAGAAGCCGATGTCATCGGAGCCCCTCTGATTGTCCCAGTCTCTCGTCCTTGTTCGGCGCCGTCCCCCGGAGCTGAACATCCATGGCCATTCGATTCGCCCGAACGTGCCAGACGATACGTTCTCGACCATGCTTAACCCTTTGCTAACGCCGGTTTCTAACACCTCTGTGACAGTTCTGATCTAAATGCGTGGCTGGGCGGCAACACTTCCGCCTTAGCTGCCGGGCGTGCTTGTTTAGCAACCGGCGCTTTTCCCAGCGCCCAGGGAGCACGAGATGCGAACAGATGCCGTCCGTTATGACGCCATTGTCGTCGGCGCGGGCCCAGCGGGCCTGGTCACCGGGCTGGCGCTTGCCAAGTCGGGTCTGACAGTCGCCGTCGTCGGCCCGCCGGGCAACGTCCATGATGCGCGCACGGCGGCGCTGTTCGACACGTCCATCACGTTCCTCAAACGGCTGAACGTCTGGCCGCTGATCGAATCCGCGTCAGCGCGCATCGCGGGCATTCGCATCGCGGACGCGACCAACCATCTGCTGAAGGCCCCGGAAATCTGCTTCATGGCCGACGAAATCGGCCTCGATGCCTTTGGCTACAATGTGCCGAACGGCGCGCTAGCCGGTGCCCTTGAGCAGGCTGTCGCCGAGCATCCGTCGATCACGCGCGTCCTGGGTGCCGCACAGGCCATCGATATCCGGGACGACGAGGTTGTCGTGACGACGGGCAGTGCCAAGGGCGCATCAGGGAGCGGCCCTGGCATCAGCGCTCGGCACGAGAGTATGCAGATCGTCGCCAAGCTCATAGCGGGTGCCGACGGGCGGGACTCGCCGTCCCGCATCGCGGCCGGCATTCCCGTTCAGTCGTGGCGCTATCCGCAGGCCGCCGTCGTCTGTCACGTCACGCATTCGCGCGCGCACGACAATATCTCGAGCGAGTTGCACCGTCGCGCCGGTCCATTGACGGTGGTGCCGATGCCGGGTCGCGCATCGAGCCTCGTGTGGGTTGAAACGCCAGCCGAGGCCGAGCGACTCGCCGCGCTGTCCGACGCCGATTTCGCGGCGGAACTGAAGCCCCATGTCTCCGGTCTGCTCGGCACGCTGCAAGACCTCACGCCGCGGCGCACATTTCCCTTATCGGGCCAGACCGCCGCGCGCCTTGCCGATCACCGCGTTGCGCTCATCGGCGAAGCCGGGCACGTCATCCCGCCGATTGGCGCGCAAGGACTGAACCTCAGCCTGCGTGACGCCGCGACGCTCGCCGAACTCGCGGCCGATGCCCGCGAGCGCGGCCAGGACGTGGGTGGCGCGGCAGTCATGGCGGCCTTCGACAGCCGTCGGCGCGCCGACGTCACCGCCCGCGTCTGGTCGATCGACCTCATGAACCGGTCGCTGCTCTCGGAATATATGCCGGTCAGCGTGGCCCGCGGATTTGCCATCGCGGCCTTGAGCAGCATCGGCCCACTCCGCCGCATGGTCATGCGCGAGGGGGTATCTCCGGCGTTATCCACACCGGTTTTGATGCGCCCCGACCCGCGCCCCGCCGCCCTGTGACATGGTCTGGACTTGACGGGGCCCCGGCCGAGCAGGCATCAGGGCTGAACGTCCGTCCGATCCCCAAGGCGCGAGATCCCGGTCGCCCGCCATCCGCCAGGAGTAGCCACGTCCCCGGCATGACTGCGTCCGAACTCATGCGCGACCTGCAATTCCGCGCCGAATACGTGCTGCTGCGAACCATCGTCGGCGCTGTCCGGGCGATACCGCTCGACCGCGCCACGCGCTGGTCGGCACGCTGGTGGCGGCGCCTTGCCCCGCGCGTCAACCCAAAGCGCCATCGGCGCGCGCTCGATAATCTCGCCATCGCCTTTCCGGAAAAGAGCCTCGCCGAGCGCGAGGCCATTGCCATGGCGCACTGGGAAAATCTCGGACGCGTCATGGCCGAGACAATGCAGATCGACCGCATCATCGCCGACCCATCGCGCATCACCATCGCCAACCCTGCGGTATTCGGCCGGTATCGCGACAAGCTCGGTCCCATCGTCGGCGTCTCGCTGCATATGGGCAATTGGGAGCTGGCCATCTGGCCGTTGACGACGGCCGGCGCCAACCCCGCCGCCGTCTACCGGTCGGTCAACAATCCCTATGTCGATCAGTTCCTGCGCGACCAGCGCAAGGATCTCTATCCGGGCGGGCTGTTCGGGCGCGGACGTGTCGATGGCGATCACGGTGAAAGCCAGAAGACCGCCCGCGCTATCATGGACTATGTGCGCCGTGGCGGGCGGCTCGGCGTCGTCTGCGATCTTTGGGACAAGACCGGCCTGCCGGTTCCCTTCTTCGGCAAGGACGCGGCGACAGTCTCGATCCCCGCCATGATCGCGCGACGCACGGGCGCGCGCATCTGGATGTCGCGCTGCGTGCGCATCGGCGACGACAGCCATTTCACCATCGAGCTTCAGGAGCTGAAAGTGCCGCGCACCGCCAACCAGTCCGAAGACGTGCGCTGGGCAACGGCTGCGATGACACGCCAGTTCGAAGCCTGGGTGCGCGAGAAGCCGGAGCAGTGGATGTGGTCGAACCGGCGCTGGAGCTGAGGCCAACGGCTGTCGCTTTAACGTGTTGCAGATGCTAAAATATTGAGCTTCACGGGCGCGCGGCGCATGGGCCGATTGACAGCGGGTGCCCCTCGCCTATGGTGCCGCCCGAATTCCTCTCATGCCAACAAGGACTAACGCCCGCCATGGCACTGACCCGCACGCCCGCCAAGCACTTCGCACCTCTTGCCATCGGTGCGCCGGACCCGTTCCGCCAGTTGCCCGTGCGTCTCGAGCGCATGATCCACTTCATCCCGCCGCACAACGAGAAGATCCGCGCCAAGCTGAAGGATACGATTACGCAGGTCGACGTGGTGCTCGGCAATCTCGAGGACGCGATTGCGGTCGGCGAGAAGGAAGCGGCGCGCCGCGGCTTCATTTCGATGGCGCGCGAATTTGATTTCGGCACCACCGGACTTTGGACGCGCATCAACTGCCTCAACTCGCCGTGGATGCTCGACGATGTGACCGAAATCGTCTCCAACGTCGGCGACAAGGTCGATGTCATCATGCTGCCGAAGGTCGAGGGGCCGTGGGACATCCACTATCTCGATCAGCTTCTGGCGCAGCTCGAAGCGCGCCACAAAGTGCAAAAGCCGATCCTGATCCACGCCATTCTCGAAACGGCGGAAGGCGTCAACAACATCGAAGCGATCGCCGCCGCCTCGCCGCGCATGCACGGCATGAGCCTTGGCCCGGCCGACCTCGCGGCCTCGCGCGGTATGAAGACGACGCGCGTTGGCGGCGGTCATCCGAGCTACGGCGTTCTGGCCGATCCCGGCGCCGACAAGGCGGCACCGCGCGCCTTCTACCAGCAGGATCTTTGGCACTACACCGTCGGCAAGATGGTCGATGCCTGCCTCGCCTACGGCCTGAAGCCCTTCTACGGCCCGTTCGGCGATTTCGCCGATAGCGCCGCCTGCGAAGCCCAATTCCGCAACGCTTTTCTGCAGGGCTGCCTTGGCGCATGGTCGCTGCATCCCTCGCAGATCGACATCGCCAAGCGCGTCTTTTCGCCCGACGCCGGCGAAGTCGCCTTCGCCAAGCGCATTCTGGACGCCATGCCCGACGGCACAGGCGCGGTCATGATCGATGGCAAGATGCAGGACGACGCCACCTGGAAGCAGGCGAAGGTGATCGTCGATCTCGCAAAGATCGTAGCCTCAAAAGATACTGAGCGCGCCGCCATCTATGGTTTGTGAGAGTGGCCCGCGCCGCCGCACGCCGCACAGCTAAAACACCAGGACCGATGAGCAAGATCAGGACAGCGAAGTATGGCGTTGGCGATGTCGTCCGGCATCGCATCTATCCGTTTCGCGGACTGATTTTCGACATCGACCCGGTGTTCGCCAACACCGATGACTGGTGGCTCGCGATCCCGGAAGAGGTGCGCCCGCGCAAGGATCAACCATTTTATCACCTCTACGCCGAGAATGAGGATACGGTCTATGTGGCCTACGTGTCGGAGCAGAACCTGCTGCCCGACGACAGCGGTCGGCCGCTGCGCCATCCGGATATTGCTGAGCACTTCAGCCGCGTCGACGGCCAGACCTACCGGCTCCGCGATCGCCGCGCGCATTAAGCGCGCATGCGCCGCCTTCCAATCCGATCACGTGACCGGCCCCGTTTTGATGAGCTTGTTGCGCACGTTGAGACGCACTTCCGCAACATTGAAACGCGGCGGCGCGCATGAGCGCGAACACTGCCTGACGATCGACTGAGCCGCTGCCACTTGAACGTGGCGCGACGCGTCGCGTCGCGCGCCGTCGTCAAACGAGAGCGAGCCGTGCCGCCAGGCACAAAAAAACCGCCCCGGATCACGCCGGGGCGGTTCAAATGCGAATCATAGATCCAAGTCCTGGAACTCCAGCGTCACGACGCGGAGCGTGAGACGTCGCCGAAAACCCCGGCGACGTGTCGCTTAGTTCTTCGGAGCCGCGGCGGCGGGTGCTGCTGCCTTGCCTTCGGTCGAACCGGTCGTCGTCGGTGCGCCCGGAGCATTCAGCGGCAGGTTCTTCATGGCTTCCGCCTTGTTCTTCTGGTCGGCCTTGTACTGCTCGGCCAACTGCTGCTGACGCTCGCGGATCTGCTTCATCAGCGCGCCACGGGCTTCGGCATACTTCTTGTTGTCGATCGCCGCGCCGGCATGAGCTTCCGAGAAGCCATCGAGCGGAACCGGGAAACCGATCGGCTGGGCCGAAGCGTTCATGGCAAGAACCATGATACCGCCGCCAGCCTTCATCTGCTCGACAAGCTCAGGCGTCGCTTCGATCTCAGCCGTGCAACCAGCCGGATGGCAGAGCGAATACTTGAGCTCGATCGGCTTCAGGCTCTTTTCGTCGACCTTTTCGTTCTTGCCGGCGGCCGCCCACTGCTCTTTCGAGTAGACAGCAGCGCGGATGCCCGGCGGGATCGCCATGCCGAGCGGCACCATGACCATGAACGACTGCTTGTCCTGGCCTTCGACCTGACGCAGCGCCGCCGAAACGAGCACCATGCCGGTGTTGCCATCGAGACGCTCATGATGCGTGA
>JBOFCQ010000032.1:0-9256 GCA_051646145.1 Hyphomicrobium sp. | reverse complement strand
GATGCGATGACGGCCAGCGCCAGATTGATGTAGATGACGGGCGCCATCTTCTCGAAATCGGTGAGGATCTGCTGGAGTGCGAAGATCAATGTGCTGATGACGATCAGCGCGGCGATCATGTTCAGGATTTTGAGGCGGCGGCTGATCTCGGGCGGATAGCCGTGCGTGCCGGCGCTGGCGAGCTTCGACAACGCTGCCCCGACGGGCGCAAAGATGCGGCGCAGAACGTTTCCGCGCTTCGGTCGCGCAGGTGATGCGGTGTCAGGCGGAAGCGCTGTCATCGATACCGCCCAGTGCGGACAAAGACGTCGACGTCGGGAGAGTGCGCCCGGCTTCGCATTGTCAGTCGACGCCGCCGATGCCGCCCAACGCCTCGAGGTCGCACGTGACATCGCTGCCTTTGCGCTCAATCGCGCCTTCGGCTTCCAGCAGCGCCAAGGCCGCGTTGACCTTCGGCCGGCTGGCGCCGACCAGCAGCGCCAATTCACTTTGCGAGATCGGAAGTGCCAGCGTCACACGCGTCGACTTGCCGTTCGGATCCTTTTGCCGCGCGGCGGTGAGGAAGAACCGTGCGAGGCGCGCTTCAATGGGATGCAGCGCAATGGCTTCGAGCTGCTCGTCGGCATCGCGCAGGCGCGCCGATAGGAAGCGGATCGCCGCATCGGCCACTTCCGGGCGCGCGGAGAGAAGGCGCGTGAACGAGGCGCGGGACAAAACGAGCGTTTGAACCTTGCCCACGGCCGTCGCGTCAGCGGAACGCTTGCCACCATCGAAGATTGCGATCTCGCCAAAGACGGACGGCGATTCTGCATGGGCGAACGACAGTTCGCGGCCATCCGACGTCAGCACCGACAAGCGGACGCGGCCTTTGACGACCACATGCATCTCATTGCCCGTGTCGCCGCGCGAGAAGATCAGTTCTCCGGCGCCAAAGTTGGCTTCCCGCATTTCCTGGGCGATGGCGAGACGGCCCGCGTCGTCGAGCGTACCAAATAGCGGCGAGCGCTTCAGGATCTCGGCGGTTTCGGCCTTTGACGCCATGGCATGTCACTCGTTGCGAGGAAGCGGGGATCGTGGGGCGGAGCAGTCTGACACCGCCTCATACATGCCTTGTTTTGCCGCCTGAAGCAACGCGACGGGGGGAGAGTTCGAACGGCGGGATGCCGCGAAAACAAGGCAGCGGGAAGGCTGCCTGTGACGCCCTGACAGCCTCTTGCAATTCCGTGGCGGGCTCAGCATTGTCCGCCAGCCGAGCCCGTTAACCGTGCCGCTGGAGATCATCGATGTTTTCGACGCTGAAAGCGACCCTTGCGCCGGGCGGCCCGCGCGCCGATAGCCCGAGCCGCGAGAGCCTGCGCCGCCTTCTGGCGCGTGAGCGCGCGGCGAGCAAGGGTGCGATCGAACGGCCGCGCCTCGTGCTGGCCAGCGCCAGTCCGCGTCGCGTGACGCTTTTGGCGCAAGTCGGCATAACGCCCGATGCACTGCGCCCGGCATCGATCGACGAGAGCGCATCGCGCGGTGAGATGCCCCGGCATCTCGTTGCCCGCCTGGCGCGCGGCAAGGCGGAAGCCGCGCTGGCTCAGATATCGAACGACAAGAACTTGGCCGATGCCTACATCCTGGCGGCCGATACGGTCGTGGCGGTCGGTCGCAAAATTCTGATGAAGCCCGCCCATGTCGACGAAGCGCTGGCATCGTTGCAACTCCTGTCGGGCCGCACGCACAAGGTGCTGACCTCGATCTGCCTGATCACGCCCGATGACCGCGTGCGCACCGCCATCGTCGATACGCGCGTGCGCTTCAAGCATCTGACGCGGCCGGAAATCGAAAGCTACATCGCGTCGCGCGAATGGCGCGGCAAGGCTGGCGGCTATGCCATCCAAGGGCTGGCCGGATGTTTCGTCCAGCGCATCATCGGCTCGTATACCAACGTGGTCGGCCTGCCGATCACCGATGTTGTAGGGCTGCTGACGTCGGAGGGGTTCCCCATCCACTACAACTGGTTGAAATTCGCGGAAGTCGATCGCGATTGAGCGTGTGCCAGACGAATGACGGATACCTCCAAGGCATCGAAGCCGCCGCGCGCACCGGCATGTCCGATATGCAAGGCGCCGACCGCCCCTGATTATCGGCCGTTCTGTTCGCGTCGCTGCGCGGATGTCGATCTCGGCCGCTGGCTGAGCGGAACGTATGCCATCTCCGGCCATGGCGATGACGAAGAGAGCGACGCTCCGAGCTTGCCGGCGCCGTCCGACCCCATGGACAATTGAGATAGCGCGCGTGTTTTGCCGTCGCCGGAACGGTCCGCCAAGCTTGAAAACCGGCGACATTCGCGCCGTTATCCGCCCTCCTGTCACTTGGTTTGATGAGGCGCTTGCAACCGCCCGGTTCGCCCCCTATAAGGGCCGGACTTTGCTTCGCCCCTCGGGCTCGCAGAGATGCCCAGGTAGCTCAGTTGGTAGAGCATGCGACTGAAAATCGCAGTGTCGCTGGTTCAATTCCGGCCCTGGGCACCATTCCCCTTTTCGACCCGCGAAACGTCCGCTGTGACACCGTTGGCGGCGCGCCTCTAAAGCGCATCGACGCGGAACGGTCGCTTGATCATCCAAGCCCCATAGAATTTATCCATTGAGCGAATGCTGGGCCACCGCACGGTGCCGCGAGCGGTCGCCGGTCGTCAGCCACTGAACCGGACAACGTGATTGTCCCAATGGATCGTGGTCTCCGCGACGGCGGCATTCTGCAAAACGGACGGGTGTCCGACGGCGCTGGTGCACAGTGCGCCGGTGCCGCTGCTCAAAAGGAATTCGCCGGGATTGGCCATGGCGCTCAATCCGCACGCGTCTGCAAGCTCGCTGGCGCCGAGATAGCGTCCGGTCGCGAGATCCCAATAGGCGACCAGACCGCCCTTCGGCGCTGCGGCGCACGCAATCGAGCCCGACGCATCCACCGCCACGCTGCCGATATAGTTTTTCATGCGCAAGTGGATATCGCGCGGCGCATTGAAGAGGTGAACGGGCTGCCCTCTGCGATGCATGCCAACGAGCGGCGGATGCTCGGTGCGCTCGCCCTCCCATTGGCAACCGAAGAGCACGCAGTCACCGCGTCCGATGGCCAAGTGGCGGATCGAGAGCAGGCGCAGTGCGGCGTCGAGTTCGACGCGGTCGCCGATGGTGCCGGTTGCCAGATCGAGATACGTCAGCGACGATTTCATTTCAGTAAGCAGGATGGCGTCACGGCCGTCAGGATCGGTGTCTATGCCGCCATTGGCGACGACAAGCGTGCGCGCGTCCGACAGCAGCGCGACATCGTGGGGACCGACGCCGCCCGTATCGAACATGCCGATCGATGCGTAGCCGCCGCTCGCGTCGCGGATGCCGAGCACGCCACAGCCGCGTGTGACATCGTTTTCGGTCGATAGCAGCAGGCGTCCGTTGTCGGCGTAGACACCGTGGCCGAAGAAATGCCGGTCGGCGGCGCAGTCGATATGGCGCGGCGATTGCCGGCCGTCGCGATCGAAGACGACGGCGAAGCGACCGGGACGTCGCGCGAATACGATCGCTTCGCGCGTGCCGGGGCGCACCGCAATATCATGTCCGCGCGCGGGCAGCGTGGTGCGTGTCAGTCCCGGATGCGCGGGATCGAATACCGCGACGGCGTGCGCGCCGCTGTCGTCAACGCAGGCCGCAGCATAAGCGTCTGACGGCGCGGCCGCTATCGCTGCCGGCACGGGCACGGCCGATGCGGCGGCTATGCCGCTCAGGAATGTCCGTCGATCAATCGCCATCGCCAGCATTAAATCCCATGGGTACACCCGACGTCTTCGCAATGAGGTCGGCCGACAACGCGCGGGCGTTCTTCAACGGAAATCCCATCGCGGTCAGCCGTTGCGCCAACGCCGGCGCCATGCGGGCATTGGCAAACGGAACCTTGACGGCCTGAGCGTTCTTGCGCGCTGCGAGCATCTCGCGTTCGATCAGATTGGCGATGGCCGGGTCCTGGCGCGCAAGCTGCGTTTCCAGCCCGCTCGCCCGATAGAGCGTGATCAGCCCGTCGAGATTGGCGGCGATGTAGGCTGTCGTCAGGCCCGACAGATCGAAGATCGGTGTCGTGGCCGACTTCGCCGGATCGCGCAGGCCAAGCGGTGCCGCGAGGCGCACGTCGCGCACCTGCTCGATGCCGTTGACGAAGGCGCCGGCCAGGTCATGCGTCACCTCGCTATCTTTGAGGTAGGCCGGATTGTCGGCGGCCGGATGCAGCATGTGATGGGCATAGCCGTCGCGCTTTGCCCATTCGGTCGCCATGCTTGATGCCAACGTTGCGATGTTGTGCGCGATCGCGCGCGCATAGCCGCAGCGGAACTTGCCGGCCTCGCTCGCGCCCTGCAGGGTGTCCGCGCCGTCGCCATACATCAGGATTTCGAGTGCTGAAAAGCCCTGCAGCGCGACGCTCTTCCCGTGCAGCGAGGCCGCTGTCAGCACGGTCTCGTCCTTGGCCTCGAGCACTTTGTCGACCTGCTTGCGCACCAGGCCCTTGGGATCGGGATAGATGATCAGACGCTCTTGCCGATTGCCGTCGCGGAAGGGGCCAAGCCGCAGCATCTCGATGCGGCCGTAGGCGAGTGCTGTCTCGCGAAACGCTTGCCGTGCCTTGGCGACCGCCGACCGGCGCGACGAGCCGCATACGCGATCGAAATGGCCTTGCAGTCCAACCGCCGCCGCCGCGAAGGCCTCGGCGCCCGGCCGAATGACCTTGTCCAGGGTCTGCCGCGCAAAGCCTGCATGATCGAAGGCGGGGTTCGTGTCGGCGGCACGCACGATGCCGGCGTTGGCGATGACGCACAGCATCAGTGCCGCGCACATCGCGGCCGTCCTGACGCGCAAGGTGGGTAATGCGCTCATAGCGAGTTCACGAATGCGACAAGCGCATCGCGCTCAGCCTTGGGAAGATCCATGAATGCCTTGCGCACTTTTTCCGCCTCGCCAGCGTGCCACAGGATGGCTTCAACGATACCGCGTGCGCGCCCATCGTGCAGGAGGAAAGTGTGGCCGCTGACGGTTTGCGTCAAGCCGATGCCCCACAAGGGCGGCGTTCGCCACTCGCGGCCATCGGCAACGCCTTCGGGTCGCTGATCGGCAAGGCCTTCGCCCATATCGTGCAGCAGCAGATCGGTATAGGGCCAGATGGTCTGATCGGAGAGGTGCGGGTTATCCGTGGACTTTCCGGTCTTGAACGACGGCTGGTGACATTTGGCGCAGCCGATGTCGCTAAACAGGGCTTGGCCCGCCACCACATCGGGCGCCGACGCCGCGCGTCGCGGCGGCACGGCGAGATTGCCGGCGTAGAACGTCACGAGCTTCATCAAGTCATCGCTGATTTCGACATTCGGCGTCAGGCTTGGCGCGCCGGTCGGCGCCGCGCGGCAGAGCGTCTGGGCATCCGTGCATTCGCCGGCCGGCTTTGGCACGAGCGAGCTTGAGATGCCGATATCGCCAGCGAACGCTTCCGCCGATTGCTGGCGCACGCTGGGATTGCCGGCCTTCCAGCCGAAGCGGCCGACGGCGACGGCATTGTCGGCGAGAGACCAGACGCGGTTTTCGCGGCCCGAGATGCCGTCGCCGTCCCGATCGTCTGGGTCAGCGCGTGCCAGGATCGCCGTGTCAGGCACGGCTTCGAGAAGCCCAAGGCCGATCATCGGCGGCGCCACGCGAGGTGACAGCATGATCTGCGGATGCAAAGCGCCGTAGCCAAGATCGGTGATGTCGTAGGTTGGCTTGCGCAGTGTGACGACGGTGCCATCCGCAAATGTCATGGGCAACGGTTCATAGCGCACGCGCATGCGGCCTTCTATGGCATGCCCCTGAACGGCGAAGTTCTGTAACTGGCCGCCGTAGACCGGGTCCGGGATGACGTTGCTGCGATGATCCGCCAGTCGCTTGCGATCCTCGTCCGTCTGAGGCGGCACCGACAGGCGCAGGAACATCGACGCCGCATCCTCGTCAGGCGCTGCTTCGCTCGGCGGATGTCCGCGGCCATCCTTGAGGTGGCATCCCTGACATGAGCGCGCGTTGTAAAGCGGGCCAAGGCCGTCAGACGTTTTGGTCGAGGCCGGCGCGGAAACCCAGAACTTCCGAAAAATGGCATTGCCGATCTTGAAGTCGAGTTCCTTCTCGAACGACAGATTGGCGGACGATGCCGAAAACGCGTTGGCCGTGTCGACGCTGGCTTTCGATGTGGCATCGCCGCCGGGCCGTGCGTCCGGTGTGGCGTCGGTCGCGGAATGCACCGACGGCGCTGTCGCTGCGGAGGGCTGTTCGCTTTCTCCAGCGTCGGCGTCAGCAAAGGTGTCCGACAGCGTCGCGGCGAACAGAACGGATAACGCAACGGCCGCGAGGGCCGCTGCTTTCGCTGTCAAAGACGTCAATGATCTTGGCATTGTTGACCTTCGTCTCCGGCCGGAGATCGTGTCACTCTTTCACGGCTGCCGGATTGTCAAGGCTGTCGGAGCCTTCAATGGCGACGGCTGTCAGGTTCAACGCTGAAATCGCACGCTGGATTTCCTTCGTCTGCACCAGCAGAGCGGTCACGGCGGCATCGACCACGGCGTTGCCCTCGGTGTTGCCTTCGCCGATCATCTGGTCGTAGGCCTCGGTCTTTTCCGCGCGTGCCACGAGGTCGGCCATCTTGGCCATCGTCGTGTCGAGGGCGGCGCGCAAGCGCGTATCGACCGTCGCATCCTTCGACTTGACCAGATCGGACGGGCTCGGACCCGTGATCGTCGAGCCGTCGATGCGCTTGTAGGTGGCGAGGTACACGTTGCGAATGCCGAGAGCATCATAGTAGTGGGAATTGTGTGTGTTGTCGGAGAAGCAATCGTGCTCTTCCTCGGGATCATGGACGAGCAGTCCGAGCTTCATGCGTTCACCCGCAAGCTCACCGTAGGAGAGACTGCCGAGACCGCTGAAGATAGCGGCCAAGCCCTTGCCATCGCGGCCGTTGCCGAGCGCTTTGCGCGCGTCGCCGCTGGCCGACCACTGCGCGGCCATCCAGCTCAGATCATCGACCAGCAGATCGGTTGCAGCCTTGAGATAAGCGGCACGCCGGTCGCAGTTGCCGCCAGTGCAGGCATTGCGATCGAAATCGGTGGCCGGTCGTGCGCCTGAGCCAGCGCCCGTGCCGTTCAGATCCTGGCCCCAGAGCAGAAACTCAACGGCGTGATAGCCGGTTGCCACATTCGCTTCGATGCCACCGGCTTCGTGCAGTCGTTCGGCCAGCAGTTCCTTGCTGATCGATGACGTATCAACGGCTTCGCCTTTGATCTTGAGCGTCTTGCTGGCGATGATGTTGGCGGCATAGAGCGCGTTCTCCGCCGACTCGTTGCCGTACTCGCCGCCGACGTAATCGATCAGCCCCTCGTCGAGCGGCCAGGAATTGACGCGGCCTTCCCAGTCGTCGACGATTTTGTTGCCGAAGCGGAACGCTTCCGTCTGCTGGTAGGGAACACGCGCTGCGCGCCACGCGTCACGGGCAGCCTTGAGCGTTGCGTCCGACGGCGCCGCGATCAGTGCGTCGACGGCGGCTTGCAGAGATTGTGCGGTCGTGAGGCTGTCGCTGTATCCGGCCTCGGCAATGTCAGCGTAGGTCTTGAGCACGGCGGCGGGCGAGGGGGCCTCTGCCAGTGCCGTACCCTGGCTCACCACCAGCACGCCGACCGCTGCCGCCACGTGCCGTGTTACGCGTACAAAAAACATGACATCAACTCCAAATTTCAGTGCGTTTGCGTGTTGGCGAGGCCGCCCGATTGTTCGTCGCATGGCGCGTGCTCGGTCGCGCGGACATGGCTGCAACGTGACGCCTGCGTGTCCGTGCGCGTCCGTCTAGAATGCGATTTTCGATCCGACGACAACCGTATGGAAGTCGTCGATGGACCGGCTGGCCGCCGTTGTGCCGGCGCCGGTTGCCAGATCGAATTCGGCCTGGTGCAGGCGATAGCCAAGATAGATTTGCATTTCGGCCGCTTCGATGTGCTGGACTACGCCCGCGCCCCACACTTCAGCCGTGTTGCCCGCGATGCGTGTTGCCGCGCCAGTCGTATCGAGCGCTGCGACAACGCCGGCATCGTCGGTCACCGAAACAAAATCCTTGAACCAGCCATACTCGCCGTAGAACGCCGTCGGTCCGAAGCCATTGAGCTTCGCCAGCCAGCCGAGCTTGGCGTAGACGAATTTGGCATCCTCGGGCGTGCGGGCGACGCCGTCGGCATCGAGTGCCGTCTGATCGAACGCGCGCACGCCGAAGCTGACGAGAGCGTTGAGCCCTGTCGCCTCATGCAGAACAGCGGCGGAGCCGACGAGCGTTGAATGATTGATATCGGCGAACTGGCCGTCGGTGTCGGTGACTTCGGTGTAGGCGATCGCCGCCGCCAGTTTGAAACCCCCGCCCTCGCCATCGTAGCGCAGGCCGACATCCCAGATGTCGTCTTCGCCCCAGCTTGCCGACGCGATAAAGCCCATCACAGCCGGCGTGTCGTAGCGGATGATCTTTGCCGTATCGCCGTTGAAGTGATTGTAGAGATCGCCCCAGGCGAGATCGATCAAAGTGCCGTCGGTGCGTCGGAGCGCGAACGCCCCGCCCAGATCCTGTACGCCTGCATATCCAGCGACGCCCGCTTCCGAGAAGTCGTTTTCGGGCGCCGTGTCGGAGACACGCGAGGCAAGCCCGACGGAGACCTTGCCGAGCTTCTCGCCTTCAATCCACCAGTGCGCCTGCCATAGCTGGAATTGATCGCCCGCGCCGTTGTCGCTATCCGCGTCAACGTCGTCGGAGAGATCGTCGCGCACGCGCAAAGTCAGGTCGTAGCCCGCAGCCCAGCCGGGAGCAAACTTTGCGTCGCCCGCGAAGGCAAAGTTCGATTGGTCGTTCTTGTTGCCGACGACATAGGCGTTGCTCTCGTGGCCGTCATCCCAGATGAGGACAGCCTTGTTGACCTGCCCGCTAATCGACAGTGAGACTTTGCGGTTACCCTTGCGCGCCGTCGTCGCTTCAAGTTCGGCAATGCGCTCTTCGAGATCGGCGCAGCAGTTGCCGCCAAGATCGGCCGCGTGCGAGGGCGCAAGTGTTGCACTCGCGCCAAGCAGCGCCAGCGACACCCCGAGCAGGGCCGGTCGGTTTGCCAGGCCGCGTGCCAGGCGATGGGACAGGTCATGTGCCGGCGGTGGGGTCGGCTTGCGGTTATGCGGTGCAGTCATGTGGTCAG
>JBOFCQ010000021.1:0-9497 GCA_051646145.1 Hyphomicrobium sp. | reverse complement strand
CGGGCCACGCCTGAATCCATGGCCGCCTTCGCCACCGCCGCCGACACGTGCGAGAGCAGACGCGGATCGAAGGGCGCTGGAATGATATAGCCCGGCCCGAAGCTCGGCCGCTCGCCGTGATACGCCGCCATGACGAGATCGGGCACTTCCGCGCGCGCGAGTTCGGCAATGGCTTCGGCCGCCGCAATCTTCATGGCGTCGTTGATGGTCGTCGCCTGCACGTCGAGCGCGCCGCGGAACATGAAGGGAAAGCAAAGCACATTGTTGATCTGGTTCGGGTAGTCAGAACGGCCCGTCGCCATGATGGCGTCGGAGCGCACGGCCTGCACGTCCTCAGGCTTGATTTCGGGATCGGGATTGGCCATCGCGAAGATCAGCGGCTTTGGCGCCATGCTGGCCACCATGTCGCGCGAGACGATGCCGGCCGCTGACAGTCCGAGGAAAATGTCGGCGTCCTTCATGATGTCGGCCAGCACGCGCGCTTTTGTCTTCTGAGCGAACGGGGCCTTGTAAGGGTCCATCAACTTGGTGCGGCCCTCATAGACCACGCCCTCGATGTCCGAGACGAAGATGTTCTCGCGCTTGAGGCCAACCTTCATCAGCAGGTTGAGGCACGCGAGCGCTGCAGCGCCGGCGCCGGCGCATGCCAGTTTGACTTTCGCGATATCCTTGCCGACGACCTTGAGGCCGTTGAGGATGCCGGCGGTGACAACGATCGCGGTGCCATGCTGGTCGTCATGAAACACCGGGATGTCGAGCAGCTCTTTCAGCTTCTCTTCGATGATGAAGCAATCTGGCGCGCGGATATCTTCGAGATTGATGCCGCCGAACGACGGGCCGAGATAGCGCACGGAATTGATGAAGGCGTCGACGTCTTCCGTATCGACGAGCAGATCGATGGAATCGATGTCGGCAAAGCGCTTGAACAGTGCCGCCTTGCCTTCCATCACCGGTTTGGCCGCCAGCGCGCCAAGATTGCCCATGCCGAGAATGGCGGTGCCGTTCGACACCACGGCCACCAGATTGCCCTTGATCGTGTAGGCGTAAGCAAGTCCCGGATCGTCGGCGATTGCCTGCACCGGAATGGCCACGCCCGGTGAATAGGCCAATGCCAGATCGCGCTGGGTGGCCAACGGTTTTGTCGGCAGAATTTCGAGTTTGCCGGGCTTGCCGCTGGCGTGGAATTGCAGCGCTTCCTGGGCAGTAACGCGTGCGGCGCGGTTCTTATTGGCCATGTTGGGCTCTAGCTGTGACGGATTGTGCGGTTTTGCATCTCCCGCAATCCCCTGGATAGGGTGCGGTTTGGGCCGCACGATAGGTTGCACCGCACGCCCGCACAACCTATGCAGGTCCCAAGCTTTCGTAGTATCGCCTTTTGGAGGAGCGGCATTTCCGCGCTCATTGCCATGCACGCGAACGGCGGAACCGTGTGACAGGTCGACACAACTGAAGCCGATGCCCAAACGATCAAAGCCCACATTGGAGGCGATGCCCGAGGCGGAGACGCCGCCGGACGATGGCGCATCCGCGTCGCGCGCCGAGAGCGTGCCCGCCGTCGATGTGACGGCAACGCCGTCGATGGCGCAGTTTCTCGAAATCAAAGCCGCCAATCCTGACAGCCTGCTCTGGTACCGGATGGGCGACTTCTACGAGTTGTTTTTCGAGGACGCGATCGCCGCCGCAGAAGCGCTGTCGATCGTGCTGACGAAACGCGGCAAGCATCAGGGCGCCGATATTCCGATGTGCGGCGTGCCAGTGCACCGGGCGGATGAGTATCTGCAACGGTTGATCCGCAAGGGCTTCCGCGTCGCGGTCTGCGAACAGCTCGAAGATCCGGCCGAAGCGCGCAAGCGCGGATCGAAAGCGGTGGTCAAGCGTGACGTCGTGCGCCTCGTGACGCCTGGCACGTTGACGGAAGAGGCGCTGCTCGAGCCCAAGGCGCGCAATTATCTGACGGCCGTGTTTCGTGCCCCGGCGCGAGCCAATGCGTCATCCGGAGCGGATGTCAAAATCGCGCTGGCCTCCATCGACATCTCAACGGGCGACTGCGAAATCGGCGCCGTCGCGGCCGCCGACTTCGCCGGTGAACTCGTGCGCCTTGCACCGAGCGAAGTCCTTGCGACCGACGCGTTCCTGGCCGATCGCGATTTCTCCAAATGGATCGAGATCGCGGGCGGCAAGGCGACACCCGTGCCGTCGGCGTACTTCGATAGCCTATCTGGCGAGCGCGACATCAAGGAGCGTCTCGGTGTGGCCGACCTCGCCGCGTTCGGCGTGTTTGATCGTTTGGAACTTGCGGCCGCCGGCGCGCTCCTGAAATACATCGATCTGACGCAGATGGGCCGCAAACCGCTGATGCGCGCGCCGCGCCGTTCGGGCTCGCATGCGGTGCTGACCATCGATCCGGCGAGCCGCGTCAGTCTCGAACTCGTGGCATCCGCAGGGCGTGACAAGGGCACAACCCTTTTCGCCGCCATCGATCGCACGCTGACCGGCGCAGGCGCGCGCGAACTGCAGGCTCGCTTGTCGTCGCCGCTTGCAATTCCCGCTGAGATCGATGCCCGCCTCGATGCGCTTGCGTATCTCGTCGATCGCAAGGCGTTGCTGGACGACGTGCGTGAGGCATTGCGCACGGCACCCGACGTCGCGCGGTCGCTGGGGCGGCTGGCCTTCGGCCGTGGTTCGCCACGCGATCTTGGCGCATTGCGCGATGGTCTGGATGCGGCGCGCCGGTGCGCCATACTGCTCGACGGTGCGGCCGGCACATTTGGTCTGCCCGTCGCCCTCGCGGACATCCAGCGCGATCTGCATGTTGCGCCGTGCGCGCACCTTGCCGATAAGCTTCGCGCCGCGCTTGGCGATGACCTGCCGCACGTCAAGCGCGACGGCGGTTTCGTCCGCGCAGGTTACAGCAGCGACCTCGATGATGCCCGCCGCTTAAGCGCCGATAATCGTTCGGTGCTGGCGGCGCTCGAAGCGCGCTATGTCGAGGAAACCGGCATAAAGGCGCTCAAAGTGCGCCATAACAATATTCTCGGCTATTTCGTTGAAGTCACGCAGCTCAACGCCAAGCCCCTGTTATCGCCACCGCTGAGCGACGTGTTCAAGCATCGCCAGACGATGGCCAATGCCGTGCGCTTCACAAGCGTCGAACTGGTCGACATCGAAGGCCGCATTGCAGCGGCAGGTGAACGGGCGCTTGCGCTCGAGCAGGAGATTTTCGCCGACTTGGCGCGCGATGTGGCCGAGGCCGATCAAGCTATCGGCCAGACGGCGACGGCGCTCGCCGCGCTCGACGTGACGTCGGGTCTTGCCGCCGTTGCGATCGAGCAGGGCTACAACAGGCCCATCGTTGACGATAGCGAAGCGTTCGACGTGCAAGGGGGCCGCCATCCCGTGGTCGAGCAGGCCCTGGCTCGCGCGCTTGGATCGCAGTTCATCGAGAACAACTGCGTGCTCGGGCGCGCCGCGCCGCATCCGATCACCGGCTTCGATGAAATGCCGGATGCCCGCATCTGGCTGGTCACTGGCCCGAACATGGCGGGCAAATCGACGTTTCTGCGCCAAAACGCGTTGATTGCCATTCTAGCGCAGATAGGTTCGTTCGTTCCCGCGCGACATGCCCACATCGGCGTCATCGATCGCCTGTTTTCACGCGTCGGAGCGTCTGACGATCTGGCGCGCGGCCGCTCGACATTCATGGTCGAGATGGTCGAGACCGCGGCCATCCTCAATCAGGCGACCGAGCGCTCACTCGTCATTCTGGACGAGATCGGCCGCGGCACGGCGACGTTCGACGGCTTATCGATCGCCTGGGCGACGGTCGAATATCTCCACGACGTCACCCGCGCGCGTGCGCTCTTCGCCACGCATTATCACGAACTGACCGTGCTCGCCCGCCGCATGCCCGGCATCGCCAACGTCACCATGGATGTGTCGGACTGGCAGGACGAAATCATCTTCCTGCATAAAGTGAAGGCCGGCGCGGCCGATCGCTCCTATGGCATTCAGGTCGCCAAGCTCGCCGGGTTGCCGGACGCCGTCATACGTCGCGCGCGCGATGTGCTCGTTCAGCTCGAAAAGCGCGATCGGCGGAGCAAGGACAAGCCGGGCGCGCTCGACGATCTGCCGTTGTTTGCGGCCCTGCCGCAAGCGGCCGCTCCGCCGGCGGAAGCAGCCGATCCCGCGCTCGTCGCGATCCAATCGGCGCTTCAGGCCATCAATCCCGACGAACTTTCACCCAAAGACGCACTTGCGCGTCTATACGAATTGAAGTCCCTGGCTGCTATTCGCGCCAAGCCTCGCTGAGATGAAGCATGATGAATGTTCCCACGCCGTTTGATCCGCTGGCGCTGCGGCAAGAGCTGACCGGCTATTTCAACGCGGCGGGCGGCTATGCGGAAGCGCGCGTGCGGGTCATCGAGCGCCTGAAACTACTGGTCAAGACAGTGCGCGCCGAGGCGCAGGCGGGTCTTGAAGCCGATGGCAAGGGTCGCCAGTGCGCCGCGCGCCTCTCGCACTTTCAAGATGAACTGATCCGCCTCATCTACGATTACACGATCGCGCACGTCTATCGCGCCACCAACCCGTCCGACGCCGAGCGCATGTCGATCATCGCCACGGGCGGATACGGTCGCGGGCTTCTCGCGCCAGGCTCCGATATCGATCTGCTGTTCCTTCTGCCCTACAAGCAGACGCCGTGGGGCGAGAGCGTCGCCGAGTACATGCTCTATATCTTGTGGGATCTCGGCTTCAAGGTCGGCCATGCGACACGCACGGTCGAGCAGTGCATCCGCCTCGGCCGCAGCGATATCACCATTCGGACAGCGCTGCTCGATGCGCGCCTGATCCACGGCGATCGCCAGTTGTTCGCGGAATTCGAGGATCGCTTCGCGAGCGAAATCATCAGTGGCTCGGCGCGTGAATTCATCGATGCCAAGATGGCGGAGCGCGAGGAACGGCTGCGCCGCACCGGCGAGAGCCGTTACAAGGTGGAGCCGAACGTCAAAGACGGCAAGGGCGGGCTCAGAGATCTGCACACGCTGCACTGGCTGTCGAAATACACCTTCGGTCAGGAAGTCGGTCAGGCAGCGGTCGACGCCGGTATCTTCACCGCCGCCGAAGTGCAGACGTTCCGGCGTTGCGAGGATTTTCTGTGGAGCGTGCGCTGCTTCCTGCATTTCGTGACCGGGCGCGCCGAGGAAATCCTGACCTTCGACGTGCAGCCGCAGATGGCGGAAAGCCTGCATTACACGTCGCATGGTGGACTGCGCGCGGTCGAACGCTTCATGCGTCACTATTTTCTCGTCGCCAAGGACGTCGGCGATCTGACGACGATCCTGTGTGGCTCGCTCGAAATGCAGCAATTGAAGACGACGCCGGGCCTCGGCCGGTTTCTGCGGCCGCTGGGATGGGCAGCGCGGCGCGATGTGCGCCAGCGCACGGATTTTCGCATCGACAATGAACGGTTGAACGTTGCCGACGCCGAAGTGTTCAAGCGCGATCCGGTCAACTTGATCCGTTTCTTTGCACACGCCGAAGCGACAGGCGGCTTGCTGCATCCCAATGCCATTCGGCTGCTGCGTTCGTCGAAGCGGCTTATCGACGACAAGCTGCGCAGCGACCCCGAAGCCAACCGCATTTTTCTCGAGCTGATTTCATCGAAGCTCGATCCCGAGAGCACGCTGCGGCGCATGAATGAGGCCGGCGTGCTGGCCCGTTTCCTGCCGGAGTTCGGCCGCGTCGTCGCGATGATGCAGTTCAATATGTATCATCACTACACGGTCGACGAGCATCTGCTGCGCACCGTCGGCAATCTGATCGAAGTCGAACGCGGTGAGATGGCAAAGGAGCTGCCGCTCTCGACCGAAATCATAAAGTCGATCAAGAACCGCCGCGCGCTGTTCGTCGCCGCGTTTCTGCATGATATCGGCAAAGGTCGCCAGGAGGATCACTCCATTGTCGGCGCGCGCATTGCGCGCAAGGTCTGCCCGCGTCTCGGCATGACGGCGGCGGAAACGGACCTCATATCGTGGCTCATCGAAGATCACCTGTTGATGAGCAACGTTGCGCAATCGCGCGATCTGTCGGACCCCAAAACCGTGCAGGATTTCGCCGCGCGCGTGCAGAGCCCAGAGCGCTTGAAGCTTCTGTTCTTGTTGTCCATCGCTGATATCCGCGCCGTCGGCCCTGGCGTCTGGAACGGCTGGAAAGGCCAGTTGCTGCGCACGCTCTATTACGAGACGGAACCCCTCGTTGCGGGCGGGTACACCCAGATCGAGCGTGGCGCGCGCATCGAGGAAGCGCAGGCGGCGCTGCGGGCGGCGCTGAAGGGGTGGTCCAAGGATAAGGTCGACGGCTTCATATCGCGCCACTATCCCGCGTATTGGATGCGCACGGATGTCGCGACACAGGTCAGCCACGCCGAACTGCTCAGCGAAGCCGAGAAGAAAAGCACCAAGCTTGCAACGCGTGTGACGACCGACGCCTTCACGGCCATCACGGAGCTGGTGGTTTTTGCGCCCAACCATCCACGCCTGCTGGCGTTGTTTGCCGGTGCGTGCGCGGCGGCCGGCGCCAATATCGCGGGCGCGCACATCACCACGACGCGCGACGGTTTCGCGCTCGATACGTTCCTGCTGAACCGCGAATTCAACAACGACGAAGACGAATTGCGTCGCGGCCGCCGGATCGGCGAGACGATCGACCGATTGCTCGATGGCAAGGAGCGCGTTGCCATGCTGCTGCAGCAGAAGCGGCCGCGCCAGCGCGGTCTAGATGCGTTCAAGGTCGTGCCGGAAGTCATCATCAACAATGCGCTGTCGGATCGGCTGACGGTCATCGAGGTTGCCGGTCGTGACCGCCCGGGCCTGCTGTATGAACTCACAAGCACGCTGTCGGATTTGTCGCTCGATATCGCCTCGGCGCACATCACCACATTCGGCGAAAAGGCCGTTGACGTCTTCTATGTGACCGATTTGACCGGCAAGCAGATCGTCAGCGAGATGCGCCAGCAGGCAATCCGGGAGCGCTTGACCCGCGTGCTTGCAGGCCCGGAAGCGGCCTCCGCCGAGGCGGGGTCGACGGCGCCGTGACGCGGCGTCCGCGCATCACTTCACGTTCAGCCGTGCACCGCCGACGGTGCCAACCCTTGCCGAAACGGCGCGGCTCGGTTAGCGCATTGGTCCTATGAAACTCTACAAGTCCTTTGCGACCGTCGGCGGGCTGACGCTCGTCAGCCGCATCTTCGGCTTCATGCGCGACATCCTAATCGCGGCGACGCTTGGCACGGGCTGGGTGGCGGACGCGTTCGTCGTCGCCTTCCGCTTCCCCAATCTGTTCCGCCGTCTGTTCGGAGAAGGCGCGTTCAATTCGGCGTTCGTCCCGATCTTCGCCAAGAAGGTCGAAGGCGAAGGAATGGAGGCTGCGCGCTCATTCGCCGAAGAGGCGCTGGCCGGACTGCTGTTCATCCTGCTCATCGTGACCATCATCGCGGAACTGGCGATGCCGTTCCTGATGTACGGCCTCGCGCCCGGTTTCGACGCGACGCCCGAGAAGTTCGATCTCGCCGTGCTGCTGACGCGCATCACCATGCCGTATCTGCTGTGCATGTCTCTGGTGGCGTTGATGTCGGGCGCGCTCAATTCCGTCGGGCGATTTGCGGAGAGTTCCTCCGTCTCGATCGTGCTCAATCTCACCATGATGGCGGCGACGCTGGTCTCGCTGTGGATCGGCTATACGGCGGGGCGCGAGGCCGGCATCGTGCAAGCCTGGGGTGTTTTTGCCGCCGGATTGCTGCAGCTTGCGCTCCTCATGTGGGGCATGAAGCGCGCCGGATTGACGTTACGTATGCGCTGGCCGCGCTGGACACCGGATTTGCGGCGCCTATGGCAACTCGGCGTGCCGGGAATCATTTCCGGTGGCGTGACGCAGATCAACATCGCGATCGGCACGATCATCGCCTCGATGCAGGCGGGCGCCGTCTCGCATCTCTATTATGCCGACCGCATCTATGAATTGCCGTTGGCCATCGTCGGGATCGCGGTCGGCGTCGTGCTGTTGCCGGACGTCGCACGGCATCTGCGCGCCGGCAATTCTGAAGCTGTTATGGACAGCCAGAATCGCAGCCTGGAATTTGCGATGATGCTGACCATTCCGGCGGCCGTCGCCATTGCGACAATTCCGGTCGAGATCGTCAGCGTGCTCTTCGAGCGTGGTGCGTTCAAGGCCGCGGATACGGCCGCAACGTCGGCGGTATTGGCCATGTTCGCGCTTGGCCTTCCGGCCTTCGTTGCGATCAAGGTGTTCTCACCCGCCTACTTCGCGCGCGAGGATACCAAGACGCCGATGCGCTATGCCGCCATCAGCCTAACCGCGAACACTCTCGGCTCGATCGTGCTGTTCTTCCTGTTTCGGTCGTGGGGATTGATGCCGCAACTCGGCATTGCCATCGCGACCAGTCTTGGCGGCTGGCTGAACGCATGGCTGTTGTGGCGCACCTTGCGCCAGCGCGGGGCGTTCGTCGCTGATGCACGCCTCATGCGCAACCTTCCGCTGATCGCAGTGGCCAGCGCCGCCATGGCCGTGGCGCTGATCGTGACGGCGGGGTGGCTTGCGCCGCAGCTTGCCGGAAGCAACGGCTTTGCGGTGAAGTCAGCGGCGCTCGGTGCTTTGGTCGGCGTCGGCCTCGGTGTTTACGGCATACTGATTTTGGTGTTTGGGGTCATGTCGCGCGGGCAGTTCCAGCGCATGATAAACCGCCGGCGCGGCTGAGGCACCACCGCTGACGCGTCCCAACTGATGCGTGCCGTGCATCATCGCGCTTGCCACTCGGCCCCCGTCAGGGCCATAACCCCGCCCGGTATGCAATCAATCGGTGACCACCCCATGAAGATCACGCCGCGCGTCTTTTCAGGCATGCAGCCGACAGGCAGCCTGCACCTTGGCAATTATCTCGGCGCCATGGTGAACTGGATCAAGATGCAGGAGACACACGAGTGCATCTATTGCGTCGTTGATCTGCACGCCATCACCGTCTGGCAAAACCCGGCAGAGCTCAGAACGTCGATCCGGCAAGTTACGGCCGCGTACATTGCGGCGGGCCTCGATCCGAAGAAGAGCATTCTGTTCAACCAGTCGCAGGTGGCCGAGCACAGCGAACTCGCCTGGGTGTTCAATTGCGTGGCGCGCCTCGGCTGGCTCAATCGCATGACGCAATTCAAGGAGAAAGCCGGCAAGGATCGCGAGCAGGCGTCGGTCGGCCTCTATGCCTATCCCAATCTGATGGCGGCCGACATTCTGGCCTATCGCGCCACGCACGTGCCCGTTGGCGAAGATCAAAAGCAGCATCTCGAACTCGCACGCGACATCGCGCAGAAGTTCAACAATGATTTCCGGGACGACATCGTCGCTGCCGGCTTCGCCGACGGCGTGTTCTTTCCGCAGCCCGAGCCGGTCATCACCGGTCCCGCGACGCGCGTCATGAGCCTTCGCGACGG
>JBOFCQ010000398.1:0-4510 GCA_051646145.1 Hyphomicrobium sp. | reverse complement strand
TCGCGCACCAGCGCCGTGCCGAAATTCAGATTCTCTTTGGTGACGACGATATTGGTCAGTTCAACGCCCGGCGCCCTGGAACGATTGGCTTCTTCCGCCAGGTCTTTCTGCGCGCTCATCCAGTTGGCGATGCCGGCTGCCGAAAAAACACCCGCCATCACCGCAAGAGACAGCGCAAGCGCAACTTCGCGACGCATGTTGAAATCCTCTGAGTGGCAAAAAACCTACACTCCAAGTATCGCACGGGTTCGGTAAAGGCCTTTGCCAACATGCTGTTCATTTTTAAGTAAAATTGTACCCAACCCCGTGCGCGGCGAATGCGTGAAATGTTTCAGGGCGTTCAGGCGCCGCGACGGCGACAAGCGCGAAGTTGTGCACAGCGCGTGCACAGGTAAGTCCGACCGCTGAACAGGCGCGGCGCCAATCAATTGTAGTCGGCCCGGATTTCATGCAGAAATGCCTTCAGGAAAAAATGCCTGCTTTAGCCGCGCGGCGACGGCAGGTCAGCGTTCTGCGTTACGTGAATTGGCAAGTCGGCACTCGTTCAGCGCCCGGCCCTGCCCGTTCGCCGTTGTGTACAAAGTTGCGTACTTGCCGGTTGTGATGCGGAGAGCGGTGTTTTGGTAGGCTTGCGAGTTTCATTGATAAGTGCCGTTGTTGTGTGTGCCGCGCTGACGACGTCCGCTTGTGCGCCGAACGACCCGACCTTGTTCAGCATGCCCTTGGGCGAAACGGGCGCCATCGCCGAGCCGGGCCTGCCCTCGACCAGCTCCCTCGTGCACGAAGCCAAGCTGCAGTTCGCCGAAGGCCACTACGGCCTCGCCGTTGAAACCTACGCCAAGACGGTCGAAGCCGACCCGCTGAACGGCGAAGCATGGCTCGGCCTTGCCGCCTCCTATGATCAGATCGCGCGCTTCGATCAGGCCGATAAGGCCTATGCCAAGGCGCAAACGCTGATGGGCTCGACGCCGAGCGTGCTCAACAACATGGGCTATTCCTACCTGCTGCGCGGCAATCTCGATCGCGCCCGCCACACGCTGTCGGCGGCCTATCGCGGCGACCCCGGCAATCCGTACATTCTGAGCAACATCGATATTCTCAACGAACGCCTCGTGGCGCTCGGGCAGAAGCCGATGGCGCTGAACTGACGGCAGCCTGCACGCAGCACGCGCCGCCCGACACGCGCCATGACAAAGGCCGGGTCGACCCCTTCCTTAACCAAATCTCTAGACGTTTTGGAAACGAACGCGGCGTAGTCTTTCGGGCGGCGCGCGCGGTCGCGCCTTTGATACGCGCGTCCTGACATCGCCAATTTATGGCCATGTCGCGGTCACTCGCGGTGTCGAAGCAATCGGCGGAGTTGAAATGCAGCACCAGATGACAGCCAGCCCCGATGCCGCCGCCACACCCGCTACACCGACAGACGCAGCGACACCGGCCCGCGCACAAGGCGGCGAAATCCGCCTGTCCTTCCGCTTCTTCTACGTCGTTCTGAAATGGGGCCAGGAGCGGCGCAGCGATGAGCGCCTGCGTTCGGAACGCGCCAAGTATCCGGTTCTGACGGCGACCCACTTGCCTGTGCTGGCGGCAGCCTGGGCGATCATCTTCCTCACCGCCTACCAAATACTGGTGTTGGCGCTGAAAGGCCTCGTTTACGCCTTTTCGTGAGCCACCTGTGCGTCAGCGATCACGCGCACCGCACTCACCCAGCTTGTAACAAACATTCAAAGTCTAAGTTTGAACCAAGCCCGGATCACGGTCCGCGCAGGAACGAGACGCTGCGCGTCAAGGTGATCGACGAGTGGTCGATGACCGGCGTCAGAAACTCGACCTCGTAGGATACGGTCAGCACCGCGGTCCGCGTGCTGTCGGCATTGACCGTCTCGCTCATGGAAAATTCGCCGAGCTTGGTGGCGTCGAGCAGCACGAAATTGTTGGCGACCGTCTGGCGCATCTTCGCTGTATCGGCCGACGCCATGACCATGCCGATGCGCGTGGCGCTGTGCACCGCGTATTCGAACTCGACCTTCGAATAGAGCACGTTGCCAAGTTCGGCGATGAACACGACGCCGGCGATGACGAGCGGCAGAACGAACGCGGCTTCAACCGCCGCCGCGCCGCCGATGTGGCGGGCAAAACGGGCGCGGCTCAGCATCCGGCGACGCACGCGCCGCGATGGGCCGCGCGGCGCTGGCACCGGCAGTTCCTGCGTTCCTGTCAGCGTTGGTCGCGTTTGCATCATTGCAGGCGGATCCGCGTTGTATCGCCGAGCGTCAGTTGCGGCGTCCAGTCGAGGAAGTTGACCAGGCTCTTGTAGGGCCGCGTCACCTGCACCTGCACATACGATTGCAGCCGCTCGTTGACGGCGCAGGCATTGCCGCACTGGATCGCGCCGGTGAATTCGCATTCGCAGACGACGGCGGCAGCGACCGTGGCGTTATCGCTGGTATAGTTATCCGACCACTCGGCCGGCATGGCCGCGCGCACGGACGCGACCAGCGGCGCAGTGTTGCCCTGCACGGGCGGCTTGACGAGGCCAAACTGCGCTCCGGCACGCGCCGCCGCTTGCAGCGTCAGTTGATCGCTGATGGCGAGCGAGGCATCGACGACGCCGAGCATCAGGATCATCGCGACAGGCATGATGAGACCGAACTCGACGGCGATGGCGCCCGAGATGGCGCGACGCCACGAAGCAAACGCCGACGTGAGCGTGCGCGTGCGCGGGAGGCCGCTCGGCGTCTGCTGAAACGGGTGCGGCATGGCTGTCATTCGACAAGCTCGATGTCGACGCGCGTCAGCCGTTCGGTGCCCGACGCCGTATCGCACGTGCCGCCAATCGACGTGTTGCCATTGAAAGAGACTTTGTAGCCGACGATCTGCAGGCACGAGATCGAGGCGTTCGACCCGCCCGAGAACGTCAGGCCCTGCTTTGGGAAATACATAGCGCCGCTCAACTCCATGTCGGCGTTGCCGTTGAGCTTGTTCTGGACAACTGTGTTGCCCTTGTACGTCGGCGCGTTCGGGTCCTGGAAAAACAGCACGCCATCCATCGCCGTGCCGGACTTCGGCGCGTTGAGCGCCAAGGTTGCGCCGCCGTTGATGTCGAGCCCGGCATAGTTGCTGCCGGACCCGGTCAGAATGATCGTGACGTTGTCGCCGACGATCGTCGCCTGCGCATTGGCGCTGAAGTCGCCGCCGTCGATGATGTAGGTGCCGGGCGCGAGCGTCGCCGTGCCGTTCTGGAATTTGATGCCGTTGCAGTAGCGGCCGGGCGTCAGCGTGACGGTATTTTTCACGGTCAACTTATTCGCTGTGCAGCCCGCAGGCGTTGCCGGCACCTGAAGGTTGCGCCCCTCGGGGCCATAGGGATCAGTCATTTTCGGCGCGTGGCTTTTCATCGGCCCGCCGCCGGTTTCGAGATCGCTGCCGTTCGACTTGTAGATGTCGCCGACGGCTGAAACGCCGGTCGCGTTGATCGTCGAACTGCCGGACATGTAAACGGACGTCGAACTGAGCGAATTCGATGCGATGCCGCAGTTCAAATTCACGGCGGCGTTGCCGGTGATCTCGATGGATTTGTCTTGGTCATCGGCGAGGCTCAACAGGCAGGCTTCCGTCAACTGATCGATGCGCGCCACGGACCTGACCGCGACCACCACGTCCTCGACACCGAGGATGCCGAGAAAGAAGACCGGTTGCGGCCGCGACGCGGTGATTTCGACGGCGGACGTGTTCCCCGCCATCGGCCCGGATTGCGGCGGACTGTTCACGGCGACGTCGATGTTGCCGGCGCCGTCGCCATAGGCCTTGGCGAACACCTTGGTGGCTTCCGCCGTAAGGCCGTTGCCGCCGCCATCGAGTTGCAGGCTGTGGGTTGCCGAAATGGCGGCGCCGTCGGTTGTGGCCTGAAGCTTGTTGCGCTCCATCATCCAATAGGCGCCGTCGACGGCGAGACCGGTAAAGCCGATCAAGCCCGGAACGAGCAGGCCAAAAAGTATGGCGACGCTGCCCGACGCATTCCCGACATAGCCCACACGGCGACGCATGACATACCTGATCACAATGACGGACGGAGCCTGTTTCCGGCCGACAGGGAAAAGTACCCGACGAAGCCTTGCGATCCTATTCACGATGTTCAACGTGGTGACGCGATCGTCCACAAATCGCTTTGCATTTTAGATGATCGGCGTTTTGAAGGGCGATCGGTGGAGAAAGCCTCACCGCGCGTTTCAATGTGGGGCACGGTGTGGGGGACAGTGCCGACGCATCTCGCGCGAGCGCGCGCAGCGTTGCAGTTCCAGGAATGAGCACCGCGCGCGATCCGAACATGTCGCGCTTGCCTGCCAACGTGCGCCCGCACGCTTGGCACTCTCTGGCGCGCGTAGCATGCTGGCCGCTTGGCACGCTTGGCGACCCCGGCAGGATTCGAACCTGCGACATCGAACTTAGAAGGTTCGCGCTCTATCCATCTGAGCTACGGGGCCGTTCGTGGCCATGGCTACACGGTTCG
>JBOFCQ010000379.1:0-5703 GCA_051646145.1 Hyphomicrobium sp. | reverse complement strand
TCGCGCCGGCATCGCCGCAACCGTCATCAGCTATAGGCCACGCAGCGCCATCCGCGACGTTGGCAAGGCTCTCGGCCTCACCGAAGATGTGACAGCCAAGATCGCCAGCACCCAGTGGGGAAGCTGGGGCAGCGACATCAAGGATGCCCACATCCGTCAAGCAGGGCTCGATCCGGCCAACCCTATGATCCGGCGGGCCGTTCATTTCGCCATTCGCATTCTCGGGTTTCCGCGTCATCTCTCGCAGCACGTCGGCGGATTTATTCTGACGCGCGGGCGGCTCGACGACATCGTGCCCGTCGGCAACGCCGCGATGGATAAGCGCACCTTCATCGAATGGGATAAGGACGACATCGACGCGCTCGGATTGATGAAAGTCGATGTGCTGGCGCTTGGTATGCTGACCTGCATCCGCAAGTCGTTTGATCTGCTGCGCGAGTTCGAAAACGTAGACTACGGCCTTGCCGATGTGCCGCGTGAGCAGTCTGATGTCTACGAAATGCTGTGCAATGGCGACTCGCTCGGCGTGTTTCAGGTCGAAAGCCGCGCGCAGATGAACATGCTGCCGCGCCTTAAGCCCCGCGAACTGTACGATCTTGTCATCCAGGTCGCGATCGTGCGTCCAGGCCCGATCCAGGGCGACATGGTGCATCCGTACCTGCGCCGTCGCGCAGGATTGGAAGATGTGGTTTTTCCCGCACCCTCACCAGAGCACGGACCTGCCGATGAACTCTACCAAGTTTTGAATAAGACCAAAGGCGTTCCGCTGTTCCAAGAACAGGCGATGAAGCTCGCGATGGTCGCCGCAAAATTCACCGACGTCGAAGCCAACAGTTTGCGCCGCGCCATGGCCACGTTCCGCAACGTTGGCACCATTGGCACGTTCGAATCCCTGATGGTCGATCGTATGGTCGCCCGCGGCTACGATCCGGATTTCGCACGGCGCAGCTTCGAGCAGATCAAAGGCTTCGGAAGCTACGGCTTTCCAGAAAGCCACGCAGCGTCGTTCGCCAAGCTGGTCTACATCTCATCGTTCATCAAATGCCGCCATCCGGCGGTGTTTGCCTGCGCGCTGTTGAATGCACAGCCCATGGGGTTCTACGCGCCAGCCCAGATCGTGCGCGATGCCCGCGAGCATGGCGTTGAAGTACGCGAAGCCGACATCAATTTTAGTCTTTGGGACAATACGATCGAACGACGTGATGACGGCGCACTGGCGCTCAGGATAGGCTTTAGGCAGATCGACGGATTTGGCGAGTTCGATGCGCTGCGGTTGGTTGAAGCACGCACGAAAGACTACGCCAGCGTTGAAGACCTTGCTGTCCGCGCGCGTCTCTTCAGCCGTCCCATGCGCCTCCTTGCAGACGCAGACGCCTTCCGCTCGCTCGATCTTGATAGACGCGAAGCCATGTGGGCGGTGCGTCGCCTGCCCGACGACGATCCGCTGCCGCTCTTCGCCGCGGCCGATGCACGTGAGTTGGCAACGGAAGCCGACGCCCGTCTGCCGCAAATGCCGTTGTCGGAACATATAGCTGCCGATTATCAAACCGTGCGCCTGTCGCTGAAAGGCCATCCCATGGAAATTCTGCGCCCGGTGTTCGCACGCGAGGGCGTTGCAACGTGCGCGGAGACGTCAGGCAGGCGAGACGGCGCCTTGACGCGAACGGCGGGCGTCGTGCTTGTGCGTCAGCGACCGGGCAAGGGCAACGCGATCTTCATCACGCTGGAAGATGAAACCGGTGTCACCAATGTCGTGCTATGGGCGCGACTGTTCGAGCGTTATCGCAAGGAAGTCATGGGTGGGCGGCTGTTGGTTATCGACGGCAACGTGCAGCGCAGTCCTGAGGGTGTCATTCATCTCATGGCGCAGAAGGTTTTCGATCGAACACACGAACTTGGCCGTCTTTCAGAAACGCATGAGACAAACATCACGCTGAGCCGCGCCGATGAATTCTTGAATCCGCAGGCGCCCCGAAACCGGCACCCCCGCGACGCACGAATCCTGCCGAAGTCGCGAGATTTTCATTGAGTGAGACGCAGCGAAAAATAACCGCGCGCTGATCGACCCGGCGATGACGACCATCTTATCGTCGTCAATGCGGCTCCTCCGCCTACGCGGAGATGGCAGAGCACGGCATTCAACGTTCGCGCTCGCGCGCCAGCAATGTCTGGGACAATGCGGCCATGGAGAGCTTCTTCTCGAGGCTCAAGACGGGGCGGACGGCAGTTAAGGTCTACCGGACGCGGGACGCAGCGAGAGCAGATGCATTCGATTACATCGAGAGGTTCTAAAATTCGCGACGGCGACATTCGACGCTCGGCTATCTGAACCTGGTTGCATCGAGAAGCGGATGCGATTGGATTAAGTCAATGTCCGCGGAACCGCGGGCATCTCATGCCAAACGCGTTCGAAGGTCGGCTCGGCGAGAACCATAACCAAAACGGCGTCCACTCAAAATCGAGTACCTGCCGGGGGGGGGAGAGCCTCAATCCGTCAGAAAAAAATTCGAATTGATCATCATCAAAGACCCATGGGCTTAAAGTTAATAAAAATCTCAACGTGTAGATGGCATTCTGAATGTGCGGACGCTTCCGATGTGAGGGGTGCTGGTTTGTCTACAAAATTCGTCGCCGTGTCTGTCTTGGAGCGGTAGCGTTTTAGGGTGGTTCGTGATCAAGCGGCGTTTATGGAGCCGACGTCCACTCCGGAACATGACGTGCACGTGTCTGCCGGGACGCTTGGAGCCGCGGCGGTCGCAGGCCACCCAGTGGGGATAGCTGCGATCGTTTGAACGAAGATCAAACAGAGTGCTGCTCTGGTTGGATCTATGCGCCTGCTCTGCTTCTCACTGAGCCGCTGAATTTTTCTGACATTTCCACCGCATGCCGCGGTGGAGCCGCAATGGTTCTACGACGCCGGTTGACCACCAAGGTCTCGGCGCCACGGGGAGGTGTTATGCGTTTTTCCTCGGACACGGACGAGGCCCTCAGCGCTTCCGGGAAGTTCGCTTTATCCTACATACGGGACTGCTTCTCGTGTGATGCCGTCGTTTTAGGTATCTTTGGTCGCGCTCCCGCATTTTTGTGGAAGCCACTGATGTCTCAGGGCGCACACATCAATGCCAATAGCGCCATGCTTCATAAGCTGGCGGAGGCTCTCTGTGGTGACGTGCGATCACGCAGTACATCGGTATGCACCGAATCTATCCCCGGTTGCGATTGCAATGTTGCAAAGTCACAGCAGCAGGACTTCATCACCTCCGACATAAACTTAGAGAAATCGGCCAGCGTTCTTCTGACTGGACGAACGGAAAAGGGTGAACGCTACCTTTGCGTCTTTCTTCGAAAAGGCATGAAAACAAGCGACTACCAGAAGATCGTCGTTGAGCGGTTGCGCACGAGCATCCCACTTCAACTTTGCGTAAAGGCCCTCAGCGCCGAGGCCTGTCTCGATCGCTACGTGAATGAACTGGAGAAGGGTTACGACAAATTGCGGGCCGGTATTCTTTTCGCGGATGCAGAAGGCCACGTTCTTTATCTGAACGCGTGCGCTCGTAGCCTCTTATGCCGCGCCTTCGGCACTGGCGCACCTGACGCTGGCAACATGCATCACATTCTCACTGGGCCGTCGTGCTCGAGCTTTTTGTCAGCGCTCATCAAGGCTTTCTGCAGGGACGAGTGTTCGAGAGCTGTTGGTGATGATCGCATGATCACAGCATGGCGGGACGTGCCGCAATTCGATCAGCGGCTGCCGTTTCATGTCATGGCGCTCGACGGGCGGGAGAGCGGAGACGCGCATTACTGCCTCGTTTTCCCTGATCCTACTTCGGATTTCGAGCCGGCAAAGCTTTTCGACGGGCTGGGGCTGACGGCTGCGGAATCGCGTCTGGCCTCGCAGATCTTCGCCGGAAAATCCATCAAGACGGCGTCGGCGGAGTTGTCTCTTTCAGAAGAGTCGGCGCGTACATACTTGAAGCGCGTCTTCTCGAAGCTCGGTGTGTCGCGGCAGGCGGAACTCGTCTCCGCGGTCACTCGCCTCTGTGCGCCCGTCGCTAACGCGCCCGCAGGCGTTCAAGGCAAGCCGCTCCGCGCCAAAACGTCCGGTGCGGAGCGCCCTGCGCGGGTCTTTTAGGCCACGTTAGGCGACCGCACTCCGCCCGGTCATCCGCTCGAACAGCGCGCCGTCGATCTGAAGATCGGTCAGATTGTGACGAAGAGGACGTGTCAGGTTCCAGCGCGTGCGGTGGAGCGCGAGCGGGTCGATGTCCACACCATGTTGAAGTCCCGGAATACCGGTTGCGATGGTGCGAAAGCCTAGTCGGGCACAATAGGCTCTCAGCGGCGCCGAAAAGAAGCGTCTCATCCCGTAAGGGTAGGAGAAGGCATCAACCTCGTGCCCAGTCAAGTGCTCGAGGATTTCTTTTGAGCGGCGAATTTCGAGATCCCACGCTTCCCGCTCAAGCTCCGCTAGGTTGAAATGTGAGTGCGAGTGACAGCCGATGATGTGGCCAGCCCGTATGAAGTCGGCCAGATCGGCACGCGCCATTGTTCGCTTTTCGCCCTGATGCGCGATGCGCTTGAAGAATTGCGCGAGGGATGCGCTATCGCACGTATCCCGAAATGGGAGCGTGTTCATGTAAAAAGTCGCCTTGAGACCGCACTCGGCCATCATGGGCAGCGCTTCGTGCCAGCTCGCGAAATTGTCGTCGAAGGAGACATAGAGAAGCTTCTGCGCGCTCTTGTCGCCTATAAATGTATTCGCGTCTGTGAAGACGTAGCCATTCTCGCGGAAATAGCCGAGCGCATCGCGGAAGGCCGCAAACGATGCGTGCTCAAGTTCGTGAAAGTAGATAGCTATTTTGCGTGGAAGAGGCTTCGATAGCATGCTCTCGTGCGCGCGGCGGACACAGAAGGCCACCGCATGTTTGAGTGTCGCCACCGGGCGCTCTTCAGAGGTTTGAGCTCCGGCGCTCATGCGACGTACTCCCTCAAATGTGGTTCGTGCGGCCTTTGCCCAACCGCAACCTGGTCCGTCGCGCCATGTCCGAGCGCACGCGCATAAATAGCTAACAACGACTTTATGTTGGCACTCGGAGAGAGGTGGCGTTCGTAGAACCGGTAAGCCTCTTCGCCCATCCCCCGCAACGTCTCCTCGTGCGTAAGGGCAAAGCGAACTTTATCCGCCAGGTCTTCCGGCGTGTGAGGCTTGAAATGCAGCCCGGTTCGCCCATCTTCGACGATTTCGGCCATGGCCCCCATGCCTGAAACAATCGCCGGAAGGCGGCAGGCGAAAGCTTCTGCGATAGCGAGCGGAAAATTCTCGTAGCAGATCGAAGGCGCGATCAGGACGGCCGCTTTGTGCATTTCCGCATTGACACGTTCGCGGCTCACGTTGCCAAGGAATGTGACGTTCGGCGTGGAGGCAGCGCGCAGTTGAGGGCCAAGCGGTCCATCGCCCGCGATCGTTAGCGGGCAGTCGATCGTCTTCCACGCCTCGATCATATCTAATACGCCCTTTTCGGCGCTCAAGCGCCCAACATAGAGGGCACCGCTGCGCGGTTGTAGTGTTGTTGGCTCATGTGCAAAGACGACGTTCGGCTTGACGCTGATCTTATCGCCGGGCAGACCGCCAGCGATGAAGCGCTCGCGCGCAAAGTCGCTGAGTGCGATGAATTGCGTGACTTTTTGATGCCAAGTCCGTTC
>JBOFCQ010000164.1:0-13289 GCA_051646145.1 Hyphomicrobium sp. | reverse complement strand
TGGCCGCGCACGGCATTGGCGACCAAATAGCGTTCGAGCCAGCGGCTTTCAACGATGCGCACGCTCGTGCCGGGCGCAAACAGCGCGTCGAGCGATTGGCGGTCGCGCGGGGCGTCGAGCACGAAGGCCGCGGAGGGTTCGCGGAAACCGGCAATAGCGATGGCGGTGGCGGGTTCGCAGGCGGCGGTGACCAGGCGTTTCAGTTCGCGCGCCGGCCACAGCCGGTCGAGCGAGGGCACGATCAGCGCCAGCAGCGTGACGGCGAAGAGCGCCAGCGCGGCAATGCCCGATTGCCCCCATCGCCAGTACTGAGCGGCGCGTCCCGCGCTGGCGCTGTAGGCGAAGAGTGCTGCGACGGCGGCGACGGCTGCCACCTCGATGAGCGACGGCACGACGCGGGCAAAGCTCCACAGCGTGCCGAAGATGACGACCGGGAGTGCGGCCGCGAGTGGCGCGGGCGGAATGAGGTTCAGACGC
This sequence comes from Hyphomicrobium sp., assembly GCA_051646145.1. Classification (GTDB taxonomy): domain Bacteria; phylum Pseudomonadota; class Alphaproteobacteria; order Rhizobiales; family Hyphomicrobiaceae; genus Hyphomicrobium_B. Next base: position 12,812 of record JBOFCQ010000164.1, on the reverse strand, counting down.
TTGCCAAGCGTTGAGGTGTTCGCGCCGCTGTCGGTCGTACTATCGGCCGGCTTTCGGTCTCGCACCGCGACGAAGCTCGCCACAGCCAACGCGAACGCCGGGAACATGGTCTGCACCATGTATGTGCCGGGCTTCGATGAGATCGCTTCGAGATAGACGATGTAGCCGATCATCCAGGCGAGAAGGAAGCGCGCCGGGCGGTCGCCGCGATTGCCCCACGCCCGTGCGATGGCGGGGCCGAGCAGCGCCGTTCCGGGCAGGAAGCCAAGAAGTGCTGCGAGCACGAATGTGCCGGGGAATGCGCGCAGCTTCATGTCCTGCGCGCCGCCGAGTGCGGCCAGGAATTCAGGCCAAGCGAGCGTGGCGAAGGGCACGCCATCCTGCAGTGTCCGCACATACAGCCACGGCGCGGCGATGAAGAGGGCGATTGGCAGGCCGATCAGCGGACGCAGTCGCTTCAGCCACCCGAACGCTGAACCCTGATGCCGATCAAAAATCGCGAGCGTGATGACCGTCGCCGCGATCAGGATCGGCGTGTGCAGCGCATTGACCAGCATGCCGGCGCCGACCGCGCACCAGAACAGCGCCGCGAGCCGCGCCGTCGGATCACTCAGCGCATCGTCGGCGATGTAGAGACGCCACAGCGTCAGCATGGCGACGGTCGCCGGCAGCAGCGCCAAGCCGTCGGTGATGGCGAGATGGCCGAGCAAAACGGTCAGCGGCGCGACGGCGAACAGCCCTGCCGCCAGCAGCGCGGGCGCCCGGCCGACAACCGGGGTTGCGAACCCAAACAGCGCCAGCACGGACAGCGTGACGGCGATCATGCCGGGCAGGCGATAGACAGAGATGTCGCGGGCGTGCGCCGGGCCGGCAACGATTGCGGCAAGGCCTTGCGCCCAGAACGTGCCGATGGGGCGGAACGCGTGCACGGTGTCGCCGTAGCGCGGATCGAGCCACGCCCCGCGCGCCGCCATATCGCGCGTGGTTTCGGCGAACACGATCTCGGTTCTGTCGACGGCGGGGAGCCTCAGAACGCCGGGCAGATAGACGGCCAGGCACAGCACGACTAGCGCCAGGTCGCCGCGCCGGTTGCAGCCGGTGAGCCAGTCCCAGCTTGCTTGCAGGCGCGCCGGCCAATCTGCCATATCGATGTCTGCCCTGTCGGTCGGCGTCGCGTCTCTACGCAATGACGGCCTGCCGCCTTGACAGCGTCGGCCAAAGTGGTTGTTTGCCCGGCAACAGTACCCAAAGACAAGAGGGCTCGGGCACATGACTGCCAATCACGACAGCGCCGCGACACGGGCACGGCTGATCGCCATCGTCAAACAGCGGTCGTTCCAGGAGGGGCCGGAGATGACACTCGCCTCGGGCCGCACCTCGACCTTCTATTTCAACATGAAGCCGACGATGATGGACGCGGAGGGCGCCAATCTGATCGCCAACCTGATCCTCGACCAGCTCGACGGCGTTGCCGCCGACGTGGTTGGCGGCCTGGAAATGGGTGCGGTGCCGATTGCCGCCGCCACGGCTGCGGTCGCACACGGGCGCGGCCGCCATCTGTCGGCATTTTTCGTGCGCAAACAGGCCAAGGATCACGGCACCAAGAGCCTGATCGAAGGTTTGGCGCGCGATGAAACCATGGCCGGCAAGAAAGTGGTTGTGGTCGAAGATGTTACAACGACCGGGGGATCGTCCATCCAAGCCGCGGCGGCGATTCGCGCGGCGGGTGGCGAGATCGTGCGTGTGATCACAGTCGTTGACCGCCAGGAAGGCGCTGCGGAAGCTTTTCGAGCAGCGGGCCTGGATTTCAAGCCGCTGCTGACGCTTGCCGACTTCAAGAGCTGAGAAAAACAGCGCCACAGCATTGCGCATAGCTAAAACGGTATGCGACGAATTTATGCACGGCTGATTGCGGCGTGCTGTCACTTCGACATCGAAAAAACTTAAAGACTGTGGATAATGAAGGGCATCGCAGTCTCGCCCGTTTCGACGGGCCCGTATCAGCGGGTAAGTGAGGACGGCCGTCATGTCCGCGCCGGTGTATGAAGGTGGCTCCGCCAAAGCGGGAGCATTCGAAAAACCGGTGACAAACGGCCGTGCGAATGTTGCGCCGTTGCGGCGCGTGCTGGCGCAAGATGCGACGTCGCAGCGCGGGACAGTGCGCGCGGATGCATTGCGGCTCGATGTGCGGGATGGTGCAGACGCGGGCCGCCGAATGGCGCGTGTCGATGGCGCGGCGTCCGCGCATGTCGCAGCAGCAAAACCGGCGCCTGCGCAGTCAACGCCCGTGCGGTCTTTATCAGCGAGTGGTCAGCGTTTTCCGATGCAAGATAGAGATACCAGCACAGACCGCATGACGAGCGCGGCGCGCACGTCGGGACAAAATCTGGTGCCGGTGCGCGTGCGCACGCTTGGCCTCTTGCGGCAGACGGCGCGTCGCGACGAGACGGCATCGCATGAGATGGGCGCGCACGAGACGTCCGCAAAGGAAGCCGTGCGCCGATCACCACAATCAAGCCAACTTTCCGCGTCGCGGCCGCTTGGCGCCGATCCAAGGACATCGCGCATGCAGAGCGCACTGCACATGGGTGATCGCGCCATTCGCCTGCTGAGCGACGTTGTGGTGATCACCGTCGCATCGCCCGTGCTGCTCATCTGGTGGGGCGTTGGCCGCATTCGACGGGTGTGGCTGTCGAACTCTCCGCAGCGCTGAGCGCGGCTGTGATGTCTGTCGAGACCACTGGCGTCGTGCGCTCTGCCTGTGCATCAAAGAAAGTCCGAACACGACTTGAAGGGCGGACGCGCGCGCGTCGCCTGCGCCGCGCACTCAGCGCATGCGCATCACCCGCGTTTTCACATCCGTTCATGAGCGCAACACCCCTGCATCATCCCTGCGCCGACGCGCGCCAGCTCGCGAGGTTTGAATAACGTGGATGCTTTTCTGCCCGCGTCGCTTGCCGCGGCGCAATCGTGGATGACGGTTGCGGGCCTGACGCTCGATTTCCTCGGCTTCATCATGGTGCTGCGCGAGTGGTGGCTGGCCTTCCTCGGCGATGCCGCGCTGATGGCGCACGAGGAGCAACTCGAGCGGCAACAGAAGTTGCGTGATTTCGCGTCGCAGAACACGAACGACGCCATGCGCGCGCACATGACGCGCGCCGGGCAGATGCAGGACGACATGGCGATCCGCGCGGCACGGGAAGCGCGGCGTCAGACAATGTCTGGTCGTCGGCGGTGGTTCATCGCGGCAACAGTTCTGATCGTCACCGGGTTCCTGTTGCAGCTTGCGGGCGCGCTGCCGGTGTGAGGCGCGGCGCTAGGCCGTCGCGCCCGATGCTGCCCCCGATACGAGCGGCGCATGGGAATCGAGAAACGCGAGCAGAATGTCAGCCGTGTCGCGCGGTGCATGATCCGGAAAGAAATGCCCGCCCGCAAGCGTCGCGGTTTCGAGATTGGCGACGCGCTTTGCCCATTCTGCCTTGAGGTCGAAAAGCTGACCCATCAGTCCGCTCGATCCCCAGAAGGCGAGCGTCGGGCAGGCGACCTTTTTGGCCAGATCGGCTTCATCGTGGACGAGATCGATGGTGGCGGCGGCGCGATAATCCGAGCATGAGCCGTGGATCATCGCTGGATCACGCCAGGCGCGGCGGTATTGCGCCAACTGCCACGGATTGAAATTTTCGAGCGCGGTTTTGCCCCAGCCGACGAGGCACGTCTCGAAGAAGAAGTCGGGGTCGAGCGCGATCATGTGATCGGGGAACGGCGCCGGCTGCGACAGGAAATACCAGTGCCAATAGGCGCCCGACACGAGGCGCGTCGTCTCCATGAACATGGCGTAGGTCGGAACGATGTCGAGCATGGCGAGGGTCTGCACGACGTCGGGATGGTCGAGCGCCATGCGGTGCGCGGTGCGTCCGCCGCGATCGTGGCCGATGAGATGAAAGCGCGCAAAACCGAGCTGGCGCATCAACGCCACCTGATCATTGGCCATGGCCCGGAAGGAATAATTCGAATGATCTGGCGCGGAGACCGGCTTGGAGCTGTCGCCATAGCCTCTGAGATCGGCGGCGACGACCGTGTAGCGCTTCGCGAGCATCGGCGCGATGACGCCCCACATGGCGTGCGTTTGCGGATAGCCGTGCAGCAGCAGCACGGGCGGGCCGGAGCCGCCGATGACGGCCGCGATATCGACATCGCCGCAAGTCACGCGCCGGCAGTCAAAGCCTTCGAACATGGTGCAACCTCCACGTCTGCCCTTTAGCCGCCGATGCGGGGATCATCAGCCTCAACGACGATGTAATCGCGCTCGCTGCCCGATGCGGTCTGGCGCGTCACGGGCAAAATGTATTGATCGTCGCGAACCACGCCCAGGTCACGCTCGCGGTGCGGCATGACCACGGTCATGCGGTTGCCGGCCCAGATGACGAGCGATCCGCCATCGGCTTCGGCCTTGCGCGACCAGCGCTTCAGTGTGGCGTAGAAGGGTTCGTCGCGCCAGGCGTCGGGGCGGTCGGGATCGACGTGGATCGCAATGCGCTTGTGGGCGTGCTCGTAGTTGATGAGCACCTTCGATTGCGACGGCTTCCAGCGCTCGTCGAGCGCCGCGATGCGCCGATAACCGCAATAGAACTCCTGGCAGGGGTCGGGCCGGTCCGCGTAGATCTTGCAGCCACGCTTCTTGTCGCAATGCGTGCACCAGACCGCGCGAGGCTTGTCGAGCACCTCGATGGACAAGAGTTTGCAGCACATCGTGCAGCCATCGCACGACCGGCCCGGCACGAGGTCGGACATCGTGTGGACATCGACGGTTGACGTTGGCTCGGTGGTGTTCGGCTGGGTGGTCATGAAGAACTCTGGCAGGGCTTGGGGTCGGACGTTTGGCGGTCGGTCGTCAGGTCTGATGGCATGCGCGGCGGCGGGTTGGCGAGGCCGCATGCTATTTGGCGCGGCTTTTCACGGCCGCGATGACAGTTCGGCCTGAAATCTTAACGGAAGTTTTGGCAATTGTCCGCCCTACTCGCCCCAGACCAACGGCGAGAGGCTCCATGTTCGAACGCAACCCCGTCGACACCCGCGCGGAAGTTCTGCTGGCGGTCGAGATCACGCTCGCCGATGCCAGCAAGCTTGCGGGCCGGGCCGTGCTGGCCAACGGGCGCGCCGTGCACAAACTGCTCGAAGGCGACGAGGCGTTTCTCTACGTCGAGGGTTTCGATGGCGAGGGCACGTTCGTGCCGAAGGGCGATATCCGCGGCGTCAAGGTCATCAATCCCGGCCGGCCGACGGGCACGCACTTGTCGGTGCCGGATGCGCGCGCGTTCGATCCCTACCGCAGCCTTGGCCTCTCGCGCGGCGCGCCGTTCGCCGACATCCGCGAAGCCTACCTGCGCCTCAGCAAGCTTTATCATCCCGACAGCTATGCCGGCGTGAGGTTGCCGAAGGAAGTGCAGACCTATCTCGAAAGCATGGCCAAGGCCGTCAATGCATCCTACGTCGCGTTGAAGCACGTCGGCGACAAGCAGGCGCCGATCTATACGCGCGGCGGCTGACGCGGCGACGCTATCTCATCCAATTTCAGATTGTGCATTTTCAGATCGAGAGAGCCAACGCTAGTTGGTGACGGCGCGTATGGTTTCGAGGCGCCCACGGCTCAACGCGCGCGTCTTGCCGTCGATCAACCCGGCCTTGTGCGCATCGATGAGCGCGGTCATCACGCTGTTCAGATGCTTCTCGTTGTAGGACACGAGGATGATGTCCGCGCCGGCGTTCATGGCCTTGATGGCAGCGCCGCCGACGCCGTCCTTGTCACGCGTGACGGCGCCCATCGAAAAATCGTCGGTGACGATGATCCCGTCGTGCTGCCACGATTTGCGCATCAGGCCGTCGATGATGACCTTCGAAAACGATGCCGGTGTTGTCGTGTCGAGCGCCTTGACGCGCACGTGGCCGAGCATGGTGACGGCCGAAGGCTTCGACATCACGCGGCGGAACGGTACCCAGTCGTTCAGTTCAAGTTGGCCTTCCGTGGCAGTGACTTCGGCGCTCGTCACATGCGTATCACGCGTGACGCGTCCGAGCCCTGGAAAGTGCTTGAGCGTGCAGAGAAGCTTGTGGCGCGCAAGGACATCGCAATACCAGCCGGCGACCTTGGCGACGAGATAGGGGTCGGCGTCGATGGCGCGGAAGCGCAGTTTCGTTTCGCCGTCCGAACGGTTCTTGGGATTGAACTTCAGATCGACGACCGGCGCGAAATTCAACGTTACGCCCAAGCGCTTCAGTTCCAGCGCCTGCACCTCGGCGAAGGCTTCGACGGCGGCTTGGCGGGCGGCATCGTCGGTCTTGCCCTTGAGTACGCTGGCAAGGCTCGGCTGACGCTTCAAGGGCGGCGACAGGCGCGAGACGGTGCCGCCTTCCTGGTCGGCGGCAACGATGAGCGGCGGCAGGCCTTGGGCACGCCGCATCGCTTGCAGGGCATCGATCTCGGCGCGGATGACTTCGGGGCGTCGGCCGCGCACGTTGTGGTCGGTGATGAAGATGCCCATGATGGCGCGCTTGGCGACCAGCGCCTTGACGTCGGCGAGCACGTGGAAACCGATCATGATGTGATTGCCGAGATCGGCGAGGCGGTCTTCGTCGGAATCGAGGATCTCTTGCCGCGACAGCGGTTTCTTTGGAACCAGCCGCACGGTGGTCGCGGCTGCCGCGGGCTGTGCGGCCGTCGTTGCTGATTTGCCGGTTGCGGTGCGGGCCGCTTTGCCGGCAGCGGTGCTCGCTGGAGCCTGTGTCCCGGCGGCGCTCGATTGCACTTGCGCCATCAGCGGCACGGGCATCGCCCAAAGCCCCGTCGACAGCGCTGAGACAACGGCCAAGAGACGCGCGTTGCCATGCCAACCCGTCGCGGCGCGACGGCGCCCAGCCATGCCGCGCACGCCGGATCGCGCGGCGGTCCACGGCGTCTGTTCGACGGACGGTGTTGAGCGATAGGTCACGATTCGATCTCTATACAGAATTTGACGGCGGCGCGCCACGTCTTCCCGGCACACTCAGTAAATGCGCATCGGGAAATAGCGTTGCACGAGTTCGTCAAAACGTCCCGAATTGCGCACCTGCATCAATGCCTGATTGAGGAGAGCCTTAATTTCGGGATCTGACTTCGGCACGGCAATGGCCAGGCCGTCGCCGAAGTACTTCGGTTCGAGGAAGGGGCCGCCGCGCATCTCGCAGCACTGCCGCGACAGCGTGCCGTTCAGCCAAAATGCCAGCGAAATGCCGTCGTCGAACAACAGATCGGCCTTGCCGCTGGCCAGCGCCTCGCGCGCCAGATCGGCATTCTCGAAGAGGGCCAGCGGACTGTCACGGAAGAATGTCTTTAAGTAAGCTTCGTGCGCCGTGCCCTTGGCGACGGCGATGCGTTTGCCGTCGAGGCCGGCCGGTGTGATGTCGAGTTCGCCGGCGGTCTTTAACGACGCGAAGCGGCCGGGCGTGTGGAAATAGCGATCGGTGAACGTCACCTCACCCAAGGCCTGCGCTGTCACTTTATGGCTGGCGATAACGGCGTCGGCTTCGCCCGCTTTCAGCCCGATGAACAGCTCTTCCCAGGGCCGCACCTTGATATCGCACGAGGTGTTCAATTCGAGACAGATGGCGCGCGCCAGATCGATATTGAAACCGACGAGCTGGCCTTCCTCGTCATAGAAATTGAAGGGCGGAAAATCGCCATCGGTGAGAAAGCGCACGACGACGCGGCGCTGGGGCGGGGCTGGCTGTTCGTCAGCCTTGGCGCCGGCCTGCACGGGCGGTTTGGCGGCGCCGCGCTTGTCCTGGCTGTGCGCGGCGGTGCCGGCGGCGAGCAGCAGCAACAGCGCGGTTCCGGCCACTGTCATGGCCGCCATCAACGCGCGCACGGCGGTCCGATTGTGCAGCGATAGTCGGGTCATCGAGCGCTCATTACTTTCTGACGGCTATTGTTCGAAGCGAGGGGTAAACCATAGCCGCGCTTCAGGCTATAGTGTGTCACGGAAGCCAGAGCTTTTCTGGGCACAAGTGGCGGGCGGGCGTATGCGTAGCGGGGGTTTTGGACGCGGCCGGACGGCTGTGCGGCGCGCGCCAGCGAGCGGCGGCCCGATGCCCAGGCCGTTGGCTGTCCGCGCTGCCATTTCTGGCGATGCCTTTGCCGCCATCGACGCCACGGGCGGTAGGGGTGCGAGCGACGCCGACATGGCGCGGCATCTCGATACGGCGGTCAACGGGCTGCATCGCGGATGGCCGGAACTGTCGGCCGCGGGGCCGCTCTCCGGGCCCTTACGCGTGGGCTTCGCCATCGTCATCCTGTTTGCGCCGCTTGGCTACGTGCTGGCGCCGGATGCGTCGCGCGCGGCGCTTCTGGCGCTGCTCTCGATCCCGTTTCTCTGCTTGGCGATCGTGCGTCTGATGGCGCTCGGCATGCTGGCGCATCGTGCCATGCCGGATGGCGCCATCGCGCGCACTGACGCCGCGGCGCTCAGCGATGATGACTTGCCGAGCTATTCAATCCTGGTTGCGCTCTATAACGAAGCGGCGGTGGTGCCGGCCCTCGTCTCGGCGCTCGGTGCACTCGACTATCCGTGCGATCGCCTGGAAGTTATCTTCATCACCGAAGCCGATGACGCGGCAACGCGCGACGCGCTTGCGCAGTCAGGGCTGCCGCCGCATATGCGCATTGTGTGCGTGCCGGCCGGCACGCCGAAAACGAAGCCGCGCGCGCTCAACTTCGGTCTTCGTTTTGCCATCGGCGAGTTGCTTGCGATCTACGATGCCGAAGATGTGCCCGATGCCGATCAACTGCGGGTTGCCGTCGCGGCGTTTCGTGCGCATGGGCCCGCTGTTTCAGCGTTGCAGGCCCGCCTGTGCATTTACAATCCGGCGATGAACGCCATCACGCGCCAGTTCACGCTCGAATATACCGCGCTGTTCGACGCCATGCTGCCGGCGCTGGCGCGCATCGGCTGGCCGATCCCGCTTGGCGGCACGTCAAACCATTTCCGGCGCGCGGCGCTGGAAGCTGCGGGCGCGTGGGACCCCTACAACGTGACGGAAGATGCCGATCTCGGTCTCAGGATGGCGCGGCTTGGCCAGCGCATCGCGTTGATAGGCTCGACGACATGGGAAGAGGCGCCTGCCACGGCGCGCGGATGGTTTGGACAGCGCACGCGCTGGCTCAAGGGCTGGATGCAGACATATCTCGTCCACATGCGCCAGCCGTTGCGGCTTAAACGCGAACTCGGTCTCCGCGCCTTCCTCGGCTTTCAAGTTATCTTCGGCGGAATGGTGCTGTCGGCGTTGGTGCATCCGTGGGTCTATGTGATGCTCGCGAGCGATGTTGTGGCGGGCAGGCTCGGCGCCGGCGCGACCGACCCGACCTATGGCTGGGTGTGGTGGATCGCGCTCTTCAATCTCGTCGTCGGCTATGGATCGGCGATGGCGCTTGTCGCCATGGCGGTCGCGCGGCGCGGCGGGCGGCTGCTCGTGCGGTCGGCGTTTCTGGTGCCGGTCTATTGGCTGGCGATCTCGCTGGCCAGCTACAAGGCGCTCTACGATCTGGCGATGAAACCCTATGACTGGACCAAGACCGAGCATCTGGGGCTTGGCCGGTCTGCCGCGACGTCGAATGGCGCCGCCGAGCGCCGACTGTAACGGGGAGCCGCGCGTCGGCGTAACCCTAGCGCAATGCGCCGCGCCGTTGGTGCACGGCGCATCGCATCGTGCCGCCGCTTACCAGATCCGCACAAAATCATGTCACGACACGGTTGGACGCGGGCGGCTAAACTATCGGGCCTCGTCACGCGTATTATCGCCACGGGTCACTTTCTATCGCGGAGAGACAACGCCATGTATCACACGACGACGCGCGACGTTTACCGCGAGGCCGCCTTGAACCCCGAGAAGGGGCTGTGCTGCACGACGACGCCGGTCTGGCAATTGCCGGGTCTCAAGATCCCGCAGCGCATGCTCGACATGAATTACGGCTGCGGCTCGACCGTCAATCCGCGCGATCTGACGGATGATCCGACCGTGCTCTATGTCGGCGTCGGGGGCGGCATGGAGGTGCTGCAGTTCTCCTATTTCAGCCGCAGGCCGGGCGCGATCATCGGTCTCGACGTGGTCGATGAAATGATGGCGGCGTGTCGCGACAACCTCAGCGAGGCGGAAGCTTTGAACCCGTGGTTCAGGGAAAACTTCGTCGATCTGCGCAAGGGCGACGCGTTGCATCTGCCGATCGAAAGCGCGACGATCGACGTCGCCGCGCAGAATTGCTTGTTCAACATATTCCACGATGACGATCTGGGGCAGGCGCTGTCGGAGATGTATCGCGTTCTGAAGCCGCGCGGCCGGCTGATCCTGTCCGATCCGGTGTGCGAGGTGGTGATGCCGCCGGCCTTGCGCGACGACGAGAAATTGCGCGCCATGTGTCTGACCGGCGCCATTCCGATGCAGTCGTATATCGACCGGCTGACGGGGCTCGGCTTCGGCACCATCGAGGTGCGCGCCAAGCGGCCGTACCGTGTGCTGGCGCCGAACCACTTCGCAACCGATACGCTGATCCCGATCGAGAGCGTTGAAATCTGCGCCATCAAGGACCCGATGCCGGCGGATGGTCCGTGCGTATTCACGGGCCGCACCGCCATCTATTTCGGCGCCGACGATTTCTTCAACGATGGCAAAGGGCACACGCTCGGCCAGAACCAGCCGCTGGCGGTGTGCGATAAGACAGCGGGTGCGCTGGCGCGATTGGGCCGCGACGATATCTGGATCACGCCGTCGACGAATTTCTACGATGGCGGCGGGTGCTGCTGACGCGCCGTGGCGGCAGGCTGTGATCAGAGACGGCCGCGTCCGGCTTTGGAGCGGGCGAAGGGAATCGAACCCTCGTATGCAGCTTGGGAAGCTGCCGTTCTACCATTGAACTACGCCCGCGACGGCGTTGGGTGTAGCACGGGCGACGCAGGCGGAAAAGACGGATGGCCGGCACGGTGGCGGTCGGCTAGGGTTCGCCGTCGCGGCGACAAAGCGGGTTGCGCACGACGCCACATATTTTTTTAAAGAAGCGGCCCCCAAGACAGATTGTCTTCGGCACGCCGGTGAATGCAAGGACCGACGTTGATGGGCGAACTCGCGAACGACGCCAAGCCGGACACGATGCCGGCGAAGAAGTTCGAACATCCCGATTGGACCGCCAAGGGCGAGCGCCGCGCCAGCGTGCCGTTGACGGCCATCGAGACGCTGTGGATCAACACCGGCACGCTGTGCAACATCAGGTGCCGCAACTGCTACATCGAATCGAGCCCGTCCAACGACCGTCTCGCCTATATCTCGGCCAATGAGACGGCGGCGTTTCTCGATGAAGCGCAGGCGCTCGGCACGCGCGAAATCGGCTTCACGGGCGGCGAGCCGTTCATGAACCCGGACTTTCTCGACATGCTCGGCGATGCACTGCGGCGCGGGTTCGAGTGCCTCGTACTGACCAACGCGATGCAGCCGATGCAGCGTCCGCGCATCAAGCAGGGCCTGCTCGATTTGCGCGATGGCGCGGGCGCCAAGCTGACGATCCGCGTCAGTCTCGATCACAGCACCGAAGCGCTGCACGACGTGGAACGCGGTGAAGGCTCATGGGCCATGACCATCGCCGGTCTCGACTGGTTGGCCGGCAACGGCTTCAACATCGCCATCGCCGGCCGCACGTGCTGGAATGAAGATGAGGCGACGGCGCGTGCCGGATACGCGCGCCTGATCGCCGCCAGAGGCTGGCCGATCGATGCCGCCCATCGCAAGGCGCTGATGCTTCTGCCCGAAATGGATGCCGATTATGCGGGGCCCGAAATCACGACGCGCTGCTGGGATATTCTGCATAAGAGCCCCGGCGACATGATGTGCGCGACGTCGCGCATGGTGGTGAAGCGGCGCGGGGCCGAGCGGCCGACGGTGCTGCCGTGCACGTTGCTGCCGTATGATGCCGCGTTCGAAATGGGCGATACGCTGGCCAGTGCGGCGGGGGCGGATGGCGCCATGTTCGAACGCGGCGCGGTGAAGCTATGCCACAAGAACTGCGCCAAGTTCTGCGTTCTCGGCGGCGGGTCGTGCTCGTGACGCGCGGCGCTCGCGGTTTAAGGTGCCACTGAAGATGTAAAAAAAACCCCGGACCATCGGTCCGGGGTTTCTTGTGTCGATCAGGTCGTAGAGAGCGATCAGCGCTTGGACAGCAGATCGCGGATTTCCTTCAGATAGACTTCCGTCGGCGTCGGGCCGGCAGGGGCCGCGGCGGGTGCCGGCTTCTTCATCGAGTTGACGCCCTTGACCAGCAGGAAGATGGCGAAGGCGGTGATGAGGAACTTGATGATCGCATTCAGGAACAGGCCGTACTTGATCTGGATCGGATCGCCGACCGGCACCGGGATGCCGAGCGCCAAGGTCGAGAAATCGACGCCCGCGAGCAGGTATCCGATGGGTGGCATGACAATATTGTCGACGAGCGTCGACACGATGGGCGAGAAAGCTGCGCCCATGATCACGCCGACGGCGAGATCAAGCACGTTGCCTTTCATGGCAAAATCTTTGAATTCTTGAATCATGCTCATGGTGATTGGTCCTTCCCCGATTAGTCCCCGAGTTTTGCTGTCGAATGTCGGTTGAACGCTGCGGCACCCGCCTAGACCTGCGAACCAGGGCCCGTTCGGCCTTGAGGACGCCGCTTTGCAGGCATACTTTTGAAATTGCGATCGCGTCAGAACAACGCGGCGTAAACCGGCGATTCGACTGAAAATAGTAGTGGAAGGACGTAG
>JBOFCQ010000368.1:0-6151 GCA_051646145.1 Hyphomicrobium sp. | reverse complement strand
GCGTGAGCTTCGGCGTCCTTCACCATCTTCTCGATGTCGGCATCCGAGAGACCACCCGATGCCTGAATGCGGATCGACTGTTCCTTGCTCGTCGCCTTGTCCTTCGCCGACACGTGCACGATGCCGTTGGCGTCGATGTCGAAGGTGACTTCAACCTGCGGCACGCCGCGCGGCGCCGGCGGAATGCCAACGAGATCGAACTGACCGAGCAGCTTGTTGTCGGCCGCCATTTCGCGCTCGCCCTGGCTGACGCGAATGGTCACGGCGCTCTGACCGTCTTCGGCCGTCGAGAACACCTGGCTCTTTTTCGTCGGGATTGTCGTGTTGCGATCGATCAGGCGCGTGAACACACCGCCGAGCGTTTCGATGCCGAGCGACAACGGCGTCACGTCGAGCAGCAGCACGTCCTTCACTTCGCCCTTCAAGACGCCGCCCTGAATGGCCGCGCCAACGGCGACGACTTCATCCGGGTTGACACCCTTGTGGGGTTCCTTGCCGAACAGCTCCTTGACGATCTGCTGGACCTTGGGCATGCGCGTCATGCCGCCGACGAGGACGACTTCGTCGACTTCGGCCGCCTTGAGACCGGCGTCTTTCAACGCTTTTTCGCACGGCTGCTTGGTGCGCACGATCAGATCGTCGACCAAGCTTTCCAGCTTGGCGCGCGTCAGCTTCATGGTGAGATGCTTAGGGCCGGACTGATCAGCCGTGATGAACGGCAGGTTGATCTCGGTCTGCTGCGCGCTGGAAAGCTCGATCTTCGCCTTTTCGGCGGCTTCCTTCAGGCGCTGCAGTGCCAGCTTGTCGTTCTTGAGGTCGATGCCCTGCTCGCGTTTGAACTCGTCGGCGAGATAGGCAACGATCTTCATGTCGAAGTCTTCGCCGCCAAGGTGCGTATCGCCGTTGGTCGACTTCACTTCGAACACGCCGTCGCCGATCTCGAGGATCGACACGTCGAACGTGCCACCGCCCAAGTCGTAGACTGCGATGATCTTGGCTTCTTTCTTCTTGTCGAGGCCGTAGGCGAGCGCCGCGGCCGTCGGCTCGTTGATGATGCGCAGCACTTCAAGACCGGCGATGCGGCCGGCATCTTTCGTTGCCTGACGCTGCGCGTCGTTGAAGTAAGCCGGCACCGTGATGACGGCCTGCGTGACCGGCTCGCCGAGCTTGGCTTCCGCCGTTTCTTTCATCTTCTGGAGAATGAACGCCGAGATCTGCTGCGGCGAATAGGGCTTGCCGTGGCTTTCAACCCAGGCATCGCCCGTTGGGCCGCGCACAATCTTGAACGGCGACAGCTTCTTGTCCTTCTCGACTTCCGGGTCGTCGAAGCGACGGCCGATGAGCCGCTTGATCGCATAAAATGTGTTGGTCGGGTTAGTGACGCCCTGCCGCTTGGCGGGCAGTCCAACGAGACGCTCGTCATCCGCGGCAAACGCCACGATCGACGGCGTCGTGTTCGCGCCCTCGGAGTTTTCGAGAACTTTCGGCTTGCCGCCTTCCATGACAGCGACGCACGAATTGGTAGTGCCAAGATCGATACCGATAACTTTACCCATGCGCTTAATCCTTCTTCGCGTTGTGGCGGACCGGGAGGACCCACGACGTGCCGAGCACGCGCGGCGTCAGCAAATCGTTAACGGCATCCCCGCTGCAGCGTCGTAGCGACGGACGCAGCACCGGTCCCCAGGATTTCTCTTGTGTGACCGTCGGTTATATAGGCAGCGGAATCAGGCCTGCAACCACTCGATGGTCGCGCTCCGCAACGATTTTTGAGGTGTGTCGCGGTGGACCATGGTGCTCGCCGCGGTCCACGGCTTGGTCGTGAGATCTAATGTTCGGAAGCGCAACACAAATCCGCTTATCATTGCTGTGACGCGCTGGGGCGTGAGGCGAAACGGCGCGGGGCAGTCGCGCTGCAATTCAGTGCGTCGGCTGCCCGGTGACGTCGAACTCCGGTAAACGTCAAAGAACTTGCTCAGGCGCCGCTTGACGGGCCGCTGCCATCGCTGGTGCTTTTTTCACCGCTCTCGGACCCACCGTCTGACGGCGGCTCGGCACGGGCCTGCTCACCGGCCTTCACGGCCTTCGGACCGCCGCGCGACACGACGACCATGGCGGGGCGCAAGCAGCGCTCATCAAGCAGATAGCCTACCTGGAAGACCTTCAGCACCGTTCCGTTGGCGACGCCGGCATTCTCCTCTTCCATCACCGCCTGATGGTGATGCGGATTGAACGGCAGACCCGTTGGATCGAGCGCGCGGACGCCATGGCGTTCAAGAGCGCCTTTGAATTCGCGTTCCGCCAGCACCACGCCGTCGAGCAGGTTCTGGAGATGCGGGTCTGCCTCGGCGGCCTCGCGCGATACCGCGCTGATGGCGCGTTGGAAGTTATCGCCGATCGACAGAATGTCCTTGGCGAATTTCGAGATCGCGTACTTGGCGACCTCGTCCTTTTCTTTCTCAAGTCGGCGGCGCACGTTTTCCGTTTCGGCAACGGCGCGCACGAACTGATCGTGTTTTTCAGCGGCCTCAGCGGCCTTCTTATCGAGTTCCGACTGCAGCGCGCCGATCATGTCTTTGAGCTGCGCCGCGCCGATCTCGAACATCGGCGCGTCATGGCCGCCCGACGTGTCGACGCCAAAAATGTCTGCGTCCGTGAACAGCGGATCTGCGCTCTCGGGCGCAACGGTGGACGGGCGTGCGCCGGGCTGTTCGGGTGCAGCGTTCGGCGGGGGCGTTCCGGCCACTTTCTTATCGTCGCTCATGCGATCTCCGGTTTGAAACGGCTCGGCCCGCGGATATCGGCTGACGCTGAATAAAAATCAAGAGCTTGCGATCAGGCTATGATGCGACCGACTAGCTTCGCCGTGTAATCCACCATTGGGATGATGCGGGCATAATTGAGCCGCGTCGGGCCGATCACGCCGAGAACGCCGACAACGCGGCGCGATTGATCGTGAAACGGCGCAACCACCAGCGACGATCCCGACAGTGAGAACAGCTTGTTCTCCGAGCCGATGAATATGCGGACGCCTTCCGCCTGTTCCGAGGCGCCGAGAAGCTGCACGATGTCGCGCTTCGATTCCAGATCATCAAACAGTTGGCGGATGCGTTCGAGATCGTCGACCGCGGTCAGGTCTTTCAGCAGATTGCCTTGTCCGCGCACGATCAGACTTTTGCGGTCATCCGTCGCGCCCGACCATTCGGCGAGGCCGGCGTGAATGACCTTCTGCGTCAACACGTCGAGTTCCGCCTTGGCATGGTGCAGATCTTTTTCGATCGTCGCGCGGGCCTCGGCGATGGTCAGGCCGCGAATGTGGGTATTCAGATAGTTCGACGCTTCCTGCAACGCCGACGGCGGCAGGCCCATCGGCAGATTGACGACGCGGTTCTCGACGTTCTGATCTTCGCCGACCAGCACGACCAGGCCCTTGCCCGGCTCCAGCGGCACGAATTCGATGTGCTTGAGCTTGGCCACCTGCTTTTCCGCCAGCACCACGCCGGCGCAATGCGAAAGGCCGGAGATGAGTTCGCTCGCCTCGAACAGCACCTGATCGACGGTCTGGTCGCGCTTGAAGCCGATCTGCGATTCGATATGGCGGCGTTCTTCGCTCGATACGTCGCCCACTTCGAGCAATCCATCGACGAAGAGTCTGAGGCCAAGCTGCGTCGGCAGCCGTCCGGCGGAGGTATGCGGCGAGGCAATGAGCCCCAGGTGCTCCAGATCCGACATGACGTTGCGGATCGAAGCCGGAGACAGCGTCATCGGCAGCGCGCGGGCCAGATTGCGCGACCCGACCGGTTCCCCGGTCGCCAGATAGCTTTCAACGATGCGGCGCAAAATGGTGCGCGAGCGCTCGTTGAGTTGCTGCAACTCGCTGATCGGTTCGGACATTCAGCCTTCTAGCACCCTGCACGTGATCCTGCTGCCCGCATTTTGGGACGAACGCTGGATGGCGTCAAACCCCGCCCTTTGGCGGCAGTCGGGCGGAGGGCCAGTCCTTTCATATTGCTGCGCCGGGCGCCACGCTTTAGGGTCGCGGCCGAATGGCAGGGGTGCGACGCAGGCGACACCGCCGCGGCCGCCTCCGGCCCGCCAACCCCACAAGGAGCCCCATGCGACCTTCAAAGCGACAGACCGACGAACTGCGCCGCGTATCGATCGATCGGGCCGTGTCGAAGCATGCTGAAGGGTCGTGCCTCATTAAATTCGGCGATACGCATGTGCTGTGCACGGCGAGCCTGGAAGAGCGCCTGCCGCCTTGGCTCAAGGGCCAGGGACGCGGCTGGGTGACGGCTGAATACGCCATGCTGCCGCGCGCCACGGGCGAGCGCACGCGGCGTGAGGTGACCACCGGCCACCCGTCCGGCCGAACACAGGAGATCCAGCGGCTGATCGGCCGAGCGCTGCGCGCCGTTGTCGATCTGCCGAAGCTCGGTGAACGCCAGATCACCGTCGATTGCGATGTCATTCAGGCCGATGGCGGCACGCGAACGGCCGCGATTACCGGCGCCTGGGTGGCGCTGCACGACTGCATCCAGTGGATGAAGTTGCGCGACATGGTCAAAGACGGCGTGCTGCGCGATCAGGTCGCCGCCATTTCGTGCGGCCTCTATAAGGGTCATGCCGTTCTCGATCTCGACTACGCCGAAGACAGCAACGCCGACGCCGACGCCAATTTCGTCATGACCGGCTCGGGCGGCATCGTCGAAGTGCAGGGCACGGCGGAAACAACGCCCTTCACGCAGGAGCGCTTCGATCAGCTCATGGGCCTGGCGAAGAAGGGCATCGGCGAACTCGTGCAACTACAGAAGCTGACGGTGGCCTGAGTGCAGCCGGCCGCGATCCTTGAGACGGTGCTTTATGCGACCGACCTTGACGCGGCCCAGTCCTTCTATCGGACGGTGCTCGGGCTCGAGCCCGTCTCTCAGATGCCGGGCCGGCAAGTTTTCTATCGCGTCGGCGGACAGATGCTGCTGATCTTCAATCCGGAAGCAACTGTCGAGCCGCCGCCGGCAGACGCCAAGTTGCCCGTGCCGCCGCATGGCGCGCGCGGGCCAGGCCACGTCTGCTTCCGGGCGACCGCTGTTGAAATCGTCCACTGGCGGGCGCATCTCGAAGCGCTCGGCATCGCAATCGAAGCGGATTTCGAATGGCCGGGCGGCGGCCGCTCGATCTATTTCCGCGATCCGGCCGGCAATTGCCTAGAATTCGCCGAGCCGCGCATCTGGGGTTTGACGGCATGACAGCGTTGCAGCGTGGCCAGAAGCTTGTGGTTGCCAGCCACAACCCCGGCAAGGTCTGGGAGATCAATCAGCTCATCGCGCCCTATGGCCTGCAGGCCATATCGGCCGGTGAGCTCGGTCTTGCGGAGCCGGAGGAGACGGAGCCGACATTCGATGGCAACGCGCGCCTCAAGGCCATCGCTGCGGCGCAGGCCAGCGGGCTGCCGGCGCTGGCAGACGATTCAGGCCTTGAGGTGGAGTGCCTTGGCGGCGCGCCCGGCATCTATTCCGCGCGCTGGGCTGGCCCATCGAAAGACTTCGGCCTCGCCATGCGCAAGGTTGCGGAAGAAGTCACCGCGCGCCATGGCTGGTCGGCGCCCGGCCCGCGCGCCAATTTCATTTCGGTACTGTGTCTCGCTGATCCCGACGGCGCGACGACGGTTTTCACCGGCCGCGTGTTCGGTCATCTCGTATGGCCGGCGCGCGGCGGCAACGGCTTTGGCTACGATCCGATGTTTGTTCCAGAGGGCGACACGCGCACGTTCGGCGAAATGGCGCCCGACGAGAAATATGCGATTTCTCATCGCACGCGCGCGTTCGCAGCATTCAAAGCCGCCTGCCTCGATGGCATCGATCAGCATGATGCAACGCCCGTCGCGGGCCGCGATGTCGCCGCACTGAAGGCAGCGGCGGCGTCGCTGTCGACGGCGACCGAATTGCAGGCGTTTCTCCGCAACCTCAAGGCCGACCTTGTTCGCCATGGCGCGGCTTGGAGCACGGCGTCTCTTTCTGAATTCCTGACCGAGTTGGAACGCGCGTCGGCGCACACATCGTTTGACAATGCGCCGCCCGCGCGCATCATCGCCCACTTGCTGCTGGCCGCGAGCCTCGATGGTTGATCATCCCGGCATACGCACGGAGCGCGA
>JBOFCQ010000343.1:0-1942 GCA_051646145.1 Hyphomicrobium sp. | reverse complement strand
CCGCGGCCGGGTTCGCTGTCGACCCAGACGGCCCCGCCCATATGTTCGACAATGCGCTGGGTGATGGCAAGGCCAAGACCCGTGCCCTCAAACCGGCGGTTGGAGGCGCTGTCCACCTGATTGAACTCACCAAAGATGTGATCGAGGTGTTCGGCGGCAATCCCGATGCCGGTATCCTCGACCGTGACATGCAACTGCTGCATCCGCTCGCCCGCCTCGACGCCGACGACGCGGATCAGCACATGTCCGGTATCGGTGAACTTCACGGCATTGCCCATCAGGTTGGTCAGCACCTGCCGCAGACGTCCCGGATCGCCCACGTAACGGGTAGGCAGGAAAATGTCGAAGTCGATCATCACGTCAATGCCTTTGGCCCGCGCGCGCGGCTGCAGAAGCATCGCGACCTCGTGGATCACGCGTTCAAGGTCGAAGGGTTCGGGGCGAAGTGTCAGCCGCTCGGCTTCGATTTTCGAATAGTCGAGGATGTCGTTGATGATGACGAGAAGCGCCTCGCCCGAAGAGCGGATCGTTTCGGCGAACAGGCGTTGCTCGTCGGTAAGGGACGTGTCGCACAAAAGCTCTGCCATCCCGACAACACCGTTCATGGGGGTGCGGATTTCGTGGCTCATGTTCGCAAGGAACGCGGATTTCGCCCGAACGGCCCCTTCGGCCGCAAGGCGCGCGGCCTCGAGTGCCGCGTTCTGTTCGCGCAACGCGGTTACATCGACCCGAAGGCCAACGCGCCCGCCATCGGGGGTTTCATGGTCGATCACCCGGAGCCAGCGATTGCCTGCGACGGGATGCTCGAATTCGACGCTTCGTTCTTGGCGCATGTTCAGCCTGTCTTTCATCCATTCGTCCTCGCGGCCCATCGCATCGGGGTATTGGCCATTCGTCAGCCCGTGGCGCAGGATCGACTCGAATGTGGCGCCCGGCACGATGGCGTCGGCGCTTTCCGGGTAGAGGTCGCGATAGCGCTGGTTGCAGACCATCAGCCGATCCTCCCGGTCAAAAAGCACGAAGCCGTCCGGGATCGCCTCAATCGCGGCCCATATGCGCATCTGTTCGGTGATATCCACGGCGAGGCAGACCATGTCGCCATCCCGCGCGCGCCGGTCGATCAGGCGGAGCCAGACGCCTGAAGACAGTGCGACGACCACAGGCTCGATCGGGTCGGCATCCCACCTTGCAGCCATGCGGCGGCACCACGCCTCCGCGCCGTCCTCACCGGGATCAACCACGCCATTTTCCACGATCAGGCGGAGCGTTTCGGCATAGGTGACACCGGGCGACAGATCCTCGCATTCAAGCAGCGTGCGGAAGGCCTGGTTGGCGGCGACCAGACGATTGGCGCTGTCAAAGACGGCAAACCCGTCGCGGATCGTGTTGATGGAATCCCACAGCCGACGCTCGGCCATGACGGCTGTGGTGTGGGCGCGCTCCAGATCTGACAGGAAGCGCAGGTTCTGGTCTTTCAGCGTTTCGGCTTCCGACTGGGCCGAACGGACAGCCTGACGCTGTTCGACAATCTGGTCCGACAGTGCACGCGCATGCAGGGCGAGCTTTTCGTTCGCGGCAAAAAGCTCGCGGCTTTTCTGCTCCAGGAGACGCTCTGCCGCCAGCCGCGCCCGCCGCTCCTTTGCCAGCCGATCCATCCGATCCATGACCAACCCGTTTTTCCGGCCCTTTGACCGTTGCCCGCCCAAGGTGGATCAACCGGGTGAAGCAAGGCTTAACGCGGGCCGTGGCGGGCGAAACGCGATTGCCAGTCGCAACCGCGCGTGGCAGCATCCGCGCAAGATTTTCAGGAGGTTTTGCCATGTCCATCTTGCGCCGCGCGGCTGCCGTTCTGGCGATTTTCGCAGGCTTTGCCGTGGCTCCGATGGGGCTGGCGCAGGATCTGGTGCCTGCCAAGCGATTCGTCCTGACCCAGGATGCGGAC
>JBOFCQ010000331.1:0-2815 GCA_051646145.1 Hyphomicrobium sp. | reverse complement strand
ACCCCCGGTGGGTACGCGGCAATCATGCCGTCTGGACTTGAGTGCGATGCAGATCGCGCGCTTTATCGTGACCAGGGAAAATCGCGTATGGCTAAATCTCCAATGAGCGGCGCGACACCGTCGCCGTCTGATCATGCCGGGGACTGCTGCGGCGGATCACGTGACACCGCGCGCGCCGCCGACCATGTACACAAGCATGCCCCGGCGCCTGCGGCTGCGAACCGCGTCCGCGATCCAGTATGCGGGATGATGGTCGATCCGCTTACCGCGCACCATGTCGCGGAGCATGATGGACAAACTTATTACTTCTGCGCTGCCAACTGCCGCACAAAATTCTTGGCAAACGCGGCCGCCTATGTCGCGTCGGCAGGTGCCGGCCTAGTACCGGCCACAGCACCCGCTGATACCGGCGCCATCTATACCTGCCCGATGCACCCTGAAGTGCGACAGGTCGGACCAGGAGCGTGCCCGATCTGTGGCATGGCGCTTGAGCCAGAAACCGTCGGATTGAACGACGCATCGAACGCCGAACTCGCCGACATGCAGCGCCGCCTCTGGATAGGTCTGGCACTCACCGCGCCGGTCTTTGCGATGGAGATGCTGGGCCATGTGACGGGCCTCGGTCATGGCTTGACCCAACAGACGTCCAACTGGTTTCAGTTTGCACTCGCAACACCGGTGGTGCTTTGGGCTGGATGGCCGTTCTTCGCGCGGGGCTGGGCATCGCTCAAAAGCCGCAACTTGAATATGTTCACGCTGGTTGCGCTCGGCACCGGCGTCGCCTGGGTTTACAGCGTCGTCGCGACGATCGCGCCACGTCTGTTCCCATCGGCGATGTGGACGCAAGACGGCGCAGTGCCCGTCTACTTCGAAGCGGCTGCCGTCATCACGGTTCTGGTTTTACTCGGCCAGGTGCTCGAATTGCGGGCGCGGGCGGCGACAGGAGATGCCATCCGCTCGCTTCTCGATCTCTCGCCGAAAGTGGCGCGCCGCGTGGTTTCCGGCCGTGCCGACGAAGACATCGACGTCGATACCGTTGCCGTTGGATATGTGCTGCGCGTTCGTCCGGGCGAGCGCGTTCCGGTCGATGGCGCGATCCTCGAAGGTCAAGGCGTGCTCGACGAATCGTTCGTAACCGGTGAAGCAATACCCGTCGCGAAGGGCGCAGGCCAAAATGTAATCGGCGGTACGATCAATCAAGCAGGCGGCTTTTTGATGCGCGCTGACAAGGTCGGGCGCGACACGATGTTGGCTGAGATCGTGCACCTCGTCTCGACAGCGCAACGTAGCCGCGCCCCGATACAGCGGCTTGCCGATGTTGTTGCGGGTTGGTTCGTGCCGGCAGTCATCGCCGTAGCGCTCGCTGCGTTTGGCGCATGGTGGCTGTTCGGCCCCGAACCGCGCGTGGCTTACGCGCTTATCGCGGCCGTATCTGTGCTCATCATTGCTTGCCCATGTGCGCTCGGCCTTGCGACTCCAATGTCGATCATGGTTGCCGTCGGCCGCGGGGCAACGTCCGGCATCCTGATCCGCAATGCGGAAGCTCTAGAGCGGCTCGAACGTGTCGATACCGTCGTCGTCGATAAGACAGGCACGCTGACCGAGGGGAAGCCGCGCGTGGTTGCGATCCAAGGTCGGGCCGGCGCCGACGACAACGAATTGCTCCGTCTCGCGGCCAGCCTCGAACGGTCGAGCGAACACCCGCTCGCCTCTGCCGTCATGGCCGCAGCGCACGAGCGCGGGCTCACACTCGTTGAGCCGGAGCACGTCTCGGCACCTGTTGGCAAGGGCATCAGCGGCAGCGTCAGCGGGCGCTCGCTTGTCATTGGCAATCATCACATCATGGCGGATCTAGCCGTCGACACGTCCCTTTTGGAACGTGACGCAGACCGTCTGCGTGTCAGTGGCGCAACCGTCATTTTTGTGGCCATCGATGGCGTGGCTGAGGGGCTGATCGCCATCGCTGACCCTGTCAAGGCGACGACGCCAGCGGCCATCGCCGCGCTCAAAGCGGATGGCATCAAGGTCGTCATGTTGACAGGTGACAACGCAGTCACAGCCAAGGCCGTTGCGACCGCGCTCGGCATCGATGATGTCTACGCCGATGTACTTCCCGACGACAAAAGCCGCATCGTTGCGCGGCTGAGGAGCGAAGGGCGCGTCGTTGCCATGGCGGGCGACGGCATCAACGATGCGCCGGCACTCGCGTCGGCCGACGTCGGCATTGCCATGGGAACCGGCACAGATATCGCCATGGAGAGCGCTGGCATAACATTGCTGATGGGCGACCTCCGCGGCATCGCCAAGGCACGTCGGCTGTCATCGGCCACCATGCGGAATATTCGGCAAAACCTGTTCTTTGCGTTCGTATACAACGCAGCCGGCGTGCCGATTGCCGCCGGCGTGCTCTATCCGGTATTGGGCATCACGTTGTCGCCGATCATAGCCGCGGCGGCCATGGCGTTGTCGTCGGTCAGCGTGATCGCCAACGCATTGCGATTGAAGTACGTGACGCTGTGAGTGACGGAACGAGAGCCGTGTGCGTGTCGACGGCGATGGCTCTCACGTGCGCCGTTTGAGAAACACCGCTGTGGCAATCCCGATCAGCATGGCGGGCAGGAAAACCAGTGTGCCGGGTGCGGCCAGCGTGAGCGAGGTCAGCGCGGGGCCGGGGCAGAAGCCGCTCAAGCCCCAGCCAATTCCGAACATCGCTGCCCCGACGAGAAGTGACTGATCGATGCTTCCTTTCGCCGGAATTTGAAACGTGTCTTCAAGCATCGGCCTGCTTCGGCGAAGGACAAAGGCGTAGCCGGTG
>JBOFCQ010000319.1:0-5207 GCA_051646145.1 Hyphomicrobium sp. | reverse complement strand
GGGCTTGCGGGGGCATCCGCCGAGACGGTATGCAGCGAACGCTTTGTGCCGGGCGCTTCGCGCCGGGCGGGCTCCGTCCATCACGGCTAACACGCAGGATCTTTTATGACGTCACACCCGCTGCTCATCGTCGTGCTGGCTGCCGGCAAGGGCACCCGTATGAAATCGGCGCTGCCGAAGGTGCTGCACAAGGTGGCGGGCCGCTCGATGCTTGGCCATGTGCTGGCGCTCGCCCAATCCGTTGGCGCGGAAAAGGTGGCGACCGTTGTCGGCCCGGATATGGCGGCCGTCGAAGCGGAGGCGCGGGCTCGCTTCGAGGGATCCCAGATTTTCGTGCAGAATCACCAGCAGGGCACTGCCGATGCCGTGCTGGCGGCGAAAGCCGCGCTTGAGCAGCATCAGGGCGACGTGATGGTGCTCTATGCCGATACGCCGTTGATCGAAAGCGGCACCATTGCGCGGCTCAGAGCGCGGCTCGATGCCGGCGCCAACGTGGCCGTGCTCGGCTTTCGCGCCGTCGATCCGACCGGTTACGGCCGCCTGCTCACGGATGCCAGCGGCGCCCTGGTTGCGATCCGCGAAGAGAAAGACGCGAGCCCGGCCGAGCGCGCGATCAATCTCTGCAACTCCGGCGTCTTGGCATTCCGCGTGCCAAATATCGCGGCCCTTCTTGGCCGCATCACCAATGCCAATGCCAAGGGCGAATACTATCTGACGGACGCCATCGGCCTTGCGACCGGCGATGGATTGTCGGCGGCGGTGGTCGAATGCGACGAAGACGAGGTGCTTGGCGTCAACGCGCGCGATCAGCTTGCCGTCGCGGAGGCCATCTGGCAGCGGCGCGCACGCGGCCATGCCATGCGCGACGGGGTGACGATGATCGCCCCCGATACGGTCTGGCTGTCGTTCGATACGCGCATCGGCCGCGATGTCGTCATCGAACCGAACGTGTTCTTCGGCCCCGGTGTGACCATCGAAGAGGGTGCTGAGATCAAGGCCAACTGCCACTTCGAAGGCGCGGTCGTCGGGCGCGGCGCGCGCATCGGCCCGTTCGCACGGCTGCGGCCTGGGGCGGCACTCGCCGAGGATGTGCATGTCGGCAACTTCGTCGAGGTGAAGAACGTGGCGATGGGGGCCGGCGCCAAGGCCAACCACCTCAGCTATCTCGGCGACGGCACGGTTGGCCCCAAGGCCAACATCGGCGCCGGTACCATCTTCTGCAACTACGACGGCTTCAACAAGCACAAGACGACCATCGGCGCCGGCGCCTTTGTCGGATCGAATTCGTCGCTCGTCGCCCCGGTGTCGATTGGCGAGGGCGCCTACATCGGCTCGGGCAGCGTCATCACCAAGGATGTGGCGGCAGGCAGCCTGGCGCTTGAGCGGTCGAGCCAGGAAGAGCGCGCCGGGTGGGCCGAAAAATTCCGCACCATGATGCTGCGGCGAAAGGGTCGCGGCTAACGCTGCCCGCGATGTGACACGGTCGATGTGACACGGTAAATGCGGCCAATGCCGCGCTGGCGCAGGGAAGTTGCAGGTTTCTTGCACTCCCAGCGACACTGCGGCGTGTTGCGTTCGCATGTGAGACGAACTGAAACATTTAGTGAATTGAGACGGCCGTTCAGGCGGCTAATCCTCCGGCGCAACAGCCGGGATTCTCTGAACTCTGAGGTGAACGCGGAATGTGTGGGATCGTTGGCATTCTTGGTAAATCGGCGGTCGCGACGGATCTCGTCGATGCGCTGCGCCGTCTCGAATATCGCGGTTACGATTCCGCCGGCATCGCAACGCTGGAAAGCGGGGCGCTGACCCGCCGCCGCGCCGAGGGCAAATTGCGCAACCTGGAAACGCGGCTGCTGAGCGAGCCGCTCGGCGGGCGCACAGGCATCGGCCACACGCGCTGGGCGACGCATGGCCGTCCGACCGAGCGCAACGCCCATCCGCACATGACGGCGAAAGTGTCGGTGGTCCACAACGGCATCATCGAGAACTTCCGCGAACTGCGCAAAGAGCTCGAAGGCAAAGGCCACGTCTTCGAGACCGACACCGATACCGAAGCGGTGGTGCATCTGATTTCCGATTTGCTGGGGGGCGGCAAGTCGCCGACGGAGGCCGTGCGCGCGGCCCTTGGCCGGCTCGAAGGCGCATTCGCCCTCGGCATCATTTTCGCGGGCGATGACGATCTGATGATCGCGGCCCGGCAAGGTTCGCCGTTGGCCATCGGTCACGGCACGGGCGAAATGTATCTCGGCAGCGACGCCATCGCGCTCGCACCGTTCACAGACACCATCACCTATCTCGACGAAGGCGATTGGGCGGTGATGCACCGCTCGGGCGCCGAGATCTACGACAAAGACGGCCAGCGGGTCGACCGGCCGATCGTCAAATCCGTGGCGAGCGCGCTGCTCGTCGATAAAGGCAACCATCGCCACTTCATGGCGAAGGAAATTCACGAACAGCCGGAAGTCATCAGCCACACGCTCGCCAATTACATCGACATGGCGACGGGGACAGTGAATTTCCCCGATCTCGGCATCGATCTCGGCAAGGTGCCGCGCGTGACGATCTCGGCCTGCGGCACGGCCTATTACGCCGGCCTCGTCGCCAAGTACTGGATCGAGCGGCTGGCGCGCGTGCCGGTTGAAATCGATATCGCATCCGAATTGCGCTATCGCGAAGCGCCAATGCCGGAGGGCGGGCTCGCCGTCTTCATTTCGCAATCGGGCGAGACGGCCGACACGCTGGCGACGCTGCGTTACTGCAAGACCAACGGGCAGCGGATCGCATCGATCGTCAACGTGCGGACCTCGACCATCGCGCGCGAATCGCACGCCGCATTGCCGACACTTGCCGGGCCGGAAATCGGTGTCGCTTCGACCAAGGCGTTCACCTGCCAGTTGTCGGTGCTGGCCTGCCTGGCGCTGGCGCTTGGCCGCGCGCGGGGCACCATTTCGGCCGCCGACGAGCAGGAGATCGTGCGCGCGCTGACGGAAGTGCCGCGCCATATCTCATCGCTGATCCGCAACGAGCAGCAGTTCGTCACCATCGCGCATGAGCTGTCGAAGGCGCGGGACGTGCTCTATCTCGGCCGCGGCACCTCGTTCCCGCTGGCGCTGGAAGGCGCGCTGAAGCTCAAGGAAATCTCCTACATCCATGCCGAGGGTTATGCTGCCGGCGAGCTTAAGCATGGCCCCATCGCGCTGATCGACGAGAACATGCCCGTCGTCGTCGTGGCGCCGGACGACGATCTGTTCGAGAAGACGGTGTCGAACATGCAGGAAGTGGCGGCGCGCGGCGGGCAGATCATTCTCATTTCCGACGCTCCGCCGGAAAAAGTATCCTGCAAGGTGGCGGCGCACATCCAAATGCCGAAGGTTTCGGCCTTCTCGGCGCCGCTCGTCTATGCTGTGCCGACCCAATTGATTGCCTATCATACGGCCGTGCTGATGGGCACGGACGTCGATCAGCCGCGCAACCTTGCGAAATCTGTCACAGTCGAATGACGGGGACAACTGTGCCGGAAGCCAGCCCAGAATTTGCCTCGTTCAGATGTTTGTCTTACCTGTTCTGCGAGAGGGTGCGGCGTATCGATCTGTAATCCACCGCTTGGGGGAAGGATCCGGCCATGGGAAATTATTCCCGTTTCGTGCTGAAAAGTGCGCGTGCAATTGGTTTTGCATCGTCGTGCGCGATGGCGTGCGCCATCATGACGGGGCCGCTTGCGGCCGCTGAGAAGGCGAAAGCCGGTCAGGGGCAGGGACAGGCGAAGCCGGCGGCGGCCAACCCCGATGATCCGGCCGCGATGTCGAAGCAGGCGGCAGAGGCCGCGCGCAAATCCTACGATGCGGGCGTCAAAGCCTATGCGGCGGGCCGCTACGATGCGGCCGTGCAATCACTCAACGCGGCCTTGCGCGGCAACGGGCTTGCCGGCGCCGAGATGGCGCGCGGGCTCTACTATCGCGGACTGTCCTACAAGAAGCAGAGCAAGCCGGGTCTTGCCATTTCCGATTTGACGAGCGCGCTGTGGCTGAAGAACGGCCTCAACGACGCCGAGCGCCAGAGCGCGACGGCAGAACGGGCGGAAGCCTATCGCATGGCGGGCCTTGGTGAAGGCGCGCCGATTGGCGAGACTGTCTCGGTCGCCAATCCGAATACGCCGAGCGCAGCGGCGACAGCCACCCCGGCACCCGTTCCGGCAGCACCCGCTCCGCAGACCGCTGCCGCGCGTGCTGAAGACACGGGCGTGCCGCAGCCGCTGACGATGACCGCCGACACACCGGCGCCAGCGTCCGCCGCGTCGCGCAGAACGCCGGCACAAGAGCCGCTCGGCATCTATTCGGCCGTGTCGTCTCCGATGAATGAAGCCGGCTCACAACCGAGCGCCGCACAGCCGGCTGCGGCAGTCGCCAGCACAGCGGCGAGCGACGCGCCGATCGACCAGGTTGCAGCGCTCGATCAGGCGCGCGTGACAACGTCGCCAGCCCCGGCGCGCGCGAGCGCTCCGGTTCCAGCACCCATTCCGGCCTCAGTGGCGCAGGCCGCGACGGCCGCTCCAGCGACGACGACCACGACGGTCAGCACCGTCTCACCGGACGCCGCGCAGGCAGCAGGGTTTGCGCCATCCGCGACGCCGGCCGCCTCGACCGGCAGCGGATTGCCCGGCACGCTCGCAGGACTGTTCTCGAACATGTTCGGCGGATCGACATCCGCGCCGCCGGCCGTTGCAGCCGACAGCGTGACCACCGCGTCGACCGAACCGGCACCCGCATCATCGAGCTGGTCGGGATCGACATCGGTTGCCAGCGGAAACGCCAAGAGCGCATCTGCCGCGAAGGCCGTGAAAGTCGCTGCCGCGCCGCAGGCTGATGCTGCTACATCTCAGGGCGCGCTCGGCGCCCAGGCCGCGCAGGCGGCTCAGCCAGCCAAGGCCAGCGCCCCGAAAGGCGGCAAGTATAAGGTCCACATAGCTGCCGTGCGTTCGCGTGCTGAAGCCGATGCGCTGGCGCAGAAGCTGGCCATGCAATACGCGAGCGCCCTGCAAAGCCGGTCGCCGACCGTCGATGAAGCTGTGATCGGCAGCATGGGCACGTTCTATCGGGTGCGCGTTGGCTCCTATGCCAGCCCCGATGAGCCGCGCGGCCTTTGCACTACGCTTAGAAATAGTGGTTATGATTGTCTGGTCGTAACCAACTGATCCTCACCCGCGC